>PNKL01000004.1 GCA_013822425.1 Gemmatimonas sp. | reverse complement strand
TACAGCCGCGCCAACCAGTGCATCGACACCTATCGCAACGTCTACAAGGGCATCGACGTGGTGGACGCGTGCAACACCACGTATGGCAGCGACCGCGTGACGCCGACCGGACGTCCGACGGGCGCCGAGCGCAACGCCTTCGTGGCGCCGGCGACGGTGAGCGAGGCGCGCGACTTGCTGACCGCGCGCTTCGAGCAGACGGTGGGGCGCCTCAACTACAAGCTCGTCGTCGGCCAGTTGAGCGGCCGACGCGAGACCTGCGCGGCGTTCTTCTCGGGCGTCTGCATGGGCGAGCGCGTGGCGGACACCAACTTTGACGGCCGCTTCGCGGTGGCCGGCGTGACCTCGGTCGACATCACTCCCACGGAAGGGACCGATGAGATTGCGGGCAACGACAAGAACACGACGCGCCTGGCGCGTTTCGATGTGCAGTACCAGGCCACGGACCACCACAACCTCGCGATGGGCCTGTTCTATCAGGGCCACGACATCACCTTCCGCGAGGTGCGCGACGTCGGCCTCAACAACATCCAGCTGCGACCGACCGACTACGCGGCCAAGCCGTGGGACGCGGCGGCGTACATCCAGGACCGCATCGAGTACGACTTCCTGACCGTGCGCGTGGGCGCGCGCTTCGACTACGGTCGCGCCGGCGGCACGTCGTTCAACAACCCGCTCGATCCGACCAACGGCACGACGCAACTGACGGTCTGCTCCGACCCAACGCGCTACGGCCTGCCGGCCAACTGGGCCAGCGGCATTGACCCGATCACCAAGCTGCCGGTCACCGGCATCGCCGCCTGCGGCCTGATCGCAAGCAAGGGCGACTCGGCGCGCGACATCGCCTTCGGGAACGACATGGGACAGGCCGCGGTGCGCCGCGCCTTCAGCCCGCGCCTCGGGCTGTCGTTCCCCGTGACCGACCGCTCGAACGCCTTCTTCAACTTCGGCGTCTATTACCAGAACCCGCTCTACAACAACGTCTACCAGGGCACCGGCATCGGTACCCCGACGGAGGGAACGGCGCAGTCGGTGCAGTTCGAGTCGCAGACGTACGTCGGCAACCCGCGCCTCCGCGCCGAGCAGGCCGTTTCGTATGAAATGGGCTATGTGTCCGAGTTCGGAAAAGGCAACCGGTACTCGCTGCAAATCGTCGCCTTTTCCAAGGACCAGTCCGGCCTGACCGGCGTCCGGACCGGTGGATTCCTGAAGGGGTCGAACGTCCGCGTGTTTGACCCGGGCGTGACGTACGGCACGAACTCACCGAACTACACCGTGCTCGTGAACCAGGACTTCCAGACAGTGCGCGGCTTTGAGTTCGAGTTCCGCCGCCGGCTGGCGAACTTCTGGACCGCGCGCCTGAACTACGCCTTCTCGCAGGCCACGACCAACGCGTCGCCACCAGACCTCGAGACGCAGCGGACGACCGAAGAGGGCGACATCGTCGCCCGCACCGAACTCCGCAGCGACATCGACCAGAACCACCAGCTCGGCGGGTCGGTGAGTTTCATCGTCGCCAACCGGACGCCGGGCATCTGGGGCGGCCGCTACCTGCGCAACTCCTCGATCTCGTTCACCACCCGCCTCGCCAGCGGCTTCCCCTACACGCCGTCGCTGACCTTCACCGGCAACGCCGGCGACCGTCTCGAGCGCAACAGCGGCACGGCCCCGCTGACGTTCACCATCAACATGCAGGCGCAGAAGGACTGGACCGTGTCCAACGTCCGGTACGGCGCCTTCATGCGCATCAGCAACTTGCTCGACCGCAAGAACTGCTCGCAGGTCTTCGCCACCACGGGCAACTGCAACGGCGGCTCCTCGCCGCAGGCCCGCCTGCGTGCCGGCAACTTCACCGGCGAGGGTGAGACGTCGACGTTCTTTGACCGTCCGCAGTACCTGTCCGGTCGCCGTTCGATCAACGGCGGCATCTCGATCAGCTTCTAATCCGACGAGGCCAGCGGGAACATCCCGCCGGCCGCACCTGAATCAGGAGTGCCACAGATGGATCGGTTTGCCGGAATTTCCGTTCGACGCCTGCTGGCCGGGTTGGGGTCCACGCTGCTGCTCAGCGCCAGCGCCCTGCACGCCCAGTCGTTTGACCCGAACGTTGACCGCGAGCCCGACCCGACGCTCGCGAAAAAGCCGGCGGGGTTCGCCCTGTTCGGCCTTGGTGACTTCGCCCTCACGGGCATGCGCTCGGGCGGCGACTCTCGTTGGAAGGTCACGTCCAACGGACCGTCTGACGACAATACGCTCTTTAGCGCCGCCCTCCCCGGCCGCCTCAGCAGTTTGGGAGGCAATGGAGGCTGGTTCGAGCTGCAGCTGTACATGGCGGCCGGACGTGGTGACTGGTCGCGCTTCCGCGATATCGTCCCGTCTCTCGAGAGCGTCAAAGGCGGCGGGTGGAACCAGCGCACGCAGTACTCCCGCTGGACATCCGACCGGCGCGAACTGGCGTTCACCGGGCGCGATGGCTCGGTGGGCTCGCTGTTCACCGGCGTCACGACCGAGACGGGCACGGGCTCGTGCCGGGACAACAGCTCGGTCGCGAACTCGCAGATCCAGGCGGGCCTTCCGCTGTTGGCCGGCTCCGACTGCCCGGACACATGGGTCGGCTCCACCTTCGATGGCGAGCGCCCCGTTCCCGATTCAGTCTGGCTCAACAATTTCAAGGCCGATCCCAGCGGCTTCACCTGGGACGACTGGAAGATCCCGGCGAGCCGCCGCAACCCGGACAAGCTCTACGGCGCATTCCAGGCCTTCGGCTCCGCGGTGGACTTTGGCCGCGAGCAGCGCCAGGTCTTCGGTTCGGTCATTCCGGGCGGAAGTGGCGCGCCGGCCAAGGAAGGCTATCCAATGGGCATCGAGTGGAGGTTCGAAGCCTGGACCTACGCTGTGCCGACGGTCGCCGACGCGATGTTCTGGAAGGCGAACATCATCAACAAGAGCGCCGAGGTGTATGGCGTGGGTCTGAACTACGACTCGCTCTTCCTTGGATTCATGCTCCGGTGGTTCCCGGCTTCGAGCCAGTCGCCGGCGATGTACCTGGACCTGAAGCGCGGCGCGCTCATGTCTACGCACATCAACCAGAACGGTGTGAACTGCTATGGCGGCAATCGCGGCGCCAACGTGACCGGCGGTTACACCGCAGGCGGCCTGCTCGTCTCGCGGCTCTGCATATCCAACACCAGTGCGTTTGCGAGGGGTGGGAATTCTGGACCGCAGGCCATTGTCATCTTCAAGTCGCCGATTGGCGACCTGCGCAACAAGAAGTTCACCGACCCGTCATCGCCATTCTACAACCCCACCCACCCGCTTCGCGGCGACACGCTGACATTCAATCATGCGAGCGCCTGCGGCTTCACCTGCACGACGTCCAACGGCATGGGCGTAAACGCCCGCGCCACGTACGGTATGCTCACCGGCAACGAGGCCGACGTCTTCGCCGGCACTCGCCCCGCGTCGGAGTGGACCAATCAGAACTACTTCGACATGTTCCACAACTACGACTTCCCGACGCGGTGGTCGCCGCAGACGGGACGCGCAGGAGGTTTCGCGCGCTACGTGCCGCCCGGCAACTGGGACTACAACAAGGACGGCAAGGTCGACACGATGAAGGTGATGCTCTGCACCGATCCAGTCCCGTCACTGGGGCTCAATGGCTGCACGACCCCGTTTGCGGACACGCTGCTCGGCGGATTCCCCGCGACGGTGCACAACAACGGCTTTGGCGGCGTCGGCCCGATCAAACTGAAGGCCGGTGACACCACCAGCTACTGGGTGGCGTTCCTGTCCACGTCGGACTCGACCAAGCTCGAAAAGCTGATCGACAACGTCACGGGGCTTTACCAGAACTTCTGGCTCAGCCCAGAACCGCCCTGCCCCGTGAACGTCGTCTCGGCCGTGCCGACCGGCGGCAACCGGCAGTTCGACACGTTCCTGCGGCTCTACTTCGACCAGCAGCATAATGAATGCCAGGACAAGTTCCTGATCGAGCAGGCCAAGATCCTGAAGGCCAGCCGGCTGGCGAGCGATGTGCGGCTCAAGGTGTACAACCCGCGCATCGTGAACAACATCCGGAAGATCGCGCTGCCGCGGGGCACGATCCTGCGCGACACCGTGGCCATTGACACACTGCCGGCCACGCAGAACACCTGCGCGTCGGGCGCCACATTCAACGCGGCACTGTGCCGCATCGTCACGGATACGGCGCTCGGCGTCATCGACTCGATGCTCGTCTTCAAGTCCTGCACCGGCGGCGCGTCGTACACGTCGTCCGGCGGCACGAACTGCTATCCGACGGTGTCGCGTGACGCGGCCGGCGGCGAAAGACGTTACCCGTGGCAGCGGTATGCCACGCTGACGCGCGGCAGCAACGGCCTCTGGCCGGCGGTCTACAGCGACGGCAGCATCACTGGCGGCCTCACCTATACCTATGTCATCGTCGGCCAGTCGTTCCCGGCCTCGTGGGATATCGTGGAGCTCCAGGGCGGGCAGTTCGTCAACAGCAAGTACACCATACGGCCGGCCACGCTGAACGGCCTGTCGGCCAACACGGCCAACCGGAACGTGGCCTCGGTCTATATCCCCGTCAGCCGGCAGGCGGGCGCCACGGCATCCTCCATCACGCTGACACCGCTCGCCAACGACACCATCGCGTCGTATTCCATCACGACGCGCATCGAGAAGACGGTGCGCGGCAAGGACCCGATCGTCGGTCGCATGGTGCTGTCGGACTCGGCGGAAGTCGAGACGTTCTACCAGACGGCCACGGCCGCCACGCCCACGAAGACCACGGTGCGCCTCTTCCAGCTGGGCGATTCCGGCACGGTGGGCGCTACGAGGCGCTTCCCGGTGCGCAAGGAGGAGTACGTTGTCAACGGCAACGTGGACCTAGCCGGGAGGCCGACGATCACCGAAGTGACGAGCGGGACGAGCAAGACGGTCTTTGCCCGCTTCCGCACGCCGGCCACGCGTCGTCTGCAACTGACATTTGTGCAGAACGGCGTGCCGATGTACGTGACGGACACGCTCTCGACGGCGGACGACGCCACGCCTGCGGCCACGCTTGCCAACCCGAACTACGTCGGCATGTTCTTCGTGCTCGACACCACGCGCCAGCGCACGCTCCGCGGCACGTTCTGGCAGGCCGAGGGACTTCCCGTGCAGCTGTCGGGCACCGCGCCGACCATCGGGTGGGTGCCGGGGACCATGCGCGACACCATCGGGTTCAATCGCTATCAGATCACCTTTACGGGCCGGGAGTTTGGTCCGGGGTACCCGTTCACCTTCGATCGGCTGAACCTGGCGAAGCTGGCCACAGACTACGCCGCGTCGCTCTCCGCGCGCACGAACGCGGGCAGGACCGATAACTCGGCGAATGCGGCGGCGGCGCTGAACCTGGCGCTGGGCCGCACCAACATCACGGTGGATTCGCTGGCCTCGCTCGGCATTCCGTTTACGGTCAAGAACACGTTCCTGGGCGCCAACGCCACGGTGGCGGTGCTCAAGAGCTCGCGCCCGGCCACGGCGCTGCTGGGCACGAACGCCGATACGCTGCGCGTGCCGGTGCCGTCCGATCAGTGGATTCCGGGTGACCCACTCTACTTCATCGAGAACTTCAAGGTGGTGCGCTTCGACACCGTGACGGCCTCGCCGCTCGTGCGGCGTATCCGGCTGGTGAACGGTCTCCCAGATTCCGTGGCTGTCTCGCGCGTCACGTGGGGACCGACGGCCATCGCGTGCGGCACGCCGAGCACCTGCAATCCGCTCGCCGGCATCGGCGGCACCGGGTACACGGCGACCAACGCCAACCAGACGCTCAACGTGCTGTACTACCGCCCCATCCGCGGGATGCCGGTCTTCTCGTACAGCATCGCGCCGGACGTGGCGGGCGAGAACATCGCGTCGATCAAGGAAGGCGACCTGTCCTTGGTGAAGGTCGTGCCGAACCCGTACATCATGTTCTCGCACTATGAACAGACGGCCAACCTCTCACGCCTGATGTTCACCCACCTGCCTCCCACGGGCACCCTGCGCATTTACACGGCATCGGGCCAGTTGGTGCAGCAGATCAAGTGGAATCCGTCGGACCTGCAGCGCAACTGCCGGGCCACGGTCAACACCACGCAGTGCAGCGATGCGGGTGACCTGATGTGGAACATGCGCACGCGTGAAGACCTGGAAGTCGGGCCCGGCTTCTATGTCTTCGTGGTGAGCACCGAGGTCGGCGGCAAGAAGGTCGACAAGCTCGGCAAGTTCGTGATCATCCGCTAACCGGGGCGACGACACATGAGAACCAACATCATTCGCCTGACCTCCGCGGCGTTCGCCCTCTTCTGGGGGGCGTCGCTCGCGGCGCAAGGCACCATCATCGTCCCGAAAGCGACCGACCGCACGTCACGCGTCGGCACGCGCGGGGCCAATTTCCTCGAGATCGGCGTCGGCGCTCGCGCCGCGGCCATGGGATCGGCGGTGGTGTCCTCCATGGACGGGCCGGAGGCCATGTTCTGGAATCCCGCCGGCATCGTGACGAGTTCCGACATTTCGGCCATCGTCAGCTACATGCAGCTGTACGGCCAGAGCAGCGGCATCACCAACACCGCGGCGGCGCTCACCGTGCCAATCGGCCAGGGGGCGCTGGGACTGGCGTTCACGCAGTTCTCCTCCGGTTCCATCGACCGCACGACGGAAGTGGCGCCCAACGGCGATGACCCGGCCTTCCCCGGGCAGTTCCAGTTCACCGGGTCGGCCCTTGCCGTGCAGTACGCGCGCAACATCACCGACCGGCTCGCGGCGTCGGCCGGCATTCGCCTCGCCCAAGAAGGGATCGACTTTGCCCAGAACAGCTACTTCGGCTTCGACCTGGCCACCCGCTTTCGTACCGGGCTCTATGGATTGAGCGTGGCGGCGGCCATCACGAACATCGGCCCGAGCAACCGTTTCACCGGCAGCGGCATCGAGCGCCGCGTCTCCGCCCCGCGCGAGAACGGCTTCGCCACCGGGGACTCCATTCCCGTGCAGTTCAACACACGGAAGGTGCAGCTCCCCACGGGTTTCCGTCTCGGCCTCGAATCGCACTTGGTTGGCGACGCGGAAGCGCTGTTCGGCGCCAACAAGGTGCACGCCCTGGTGGGCGAACTCGACTTCTTCGATGCCATCGACACGGACGTGCAGCCGTCCATCGGCTTCGAGTACGGCTACAAGTCCAACTACTTCCTGCGCCTCGGCAAGCGTTGGTTCAATGAACAGAACGCGCCCTGGAAGTTCAGCGACGGCCTCTCGTTCGGCGGCGGCGTGAGGATTCCGGTGCTCGGACGCCGGCTGTCGCTGGATTACGCGTATACCACGATGGGTGAGCTGCAGAACAATCAGGTTCTCAGCTTCGTCATCGGCCGCTAACCACCGGGAAACCAACACTCATGCGCAGACACATCGCGCTCGTCGGTGCCGTGCTCCTGGGCGCGTCATCACTGCAAGCGCAGACCCAGGCCAAGATGTTCGACTTGGGCGTGCTGTTCGGGCAGCAGGTCTTTGACAAGGCCACGGCGCTCGAGAGCACTCCGTTCGTCGGACTCTCCGCCACGTACCAGTTGCCGTGGAACCCACTCAAGCTCGCCATCAAGCAATCAACGTTCGGCGTTGGTTTGGCCGTTGATGTCTCCCGTCCCGTGACGGACGGCGAGCAGTTCCCCCTCGTTGCCTTCGACTTTGGCGACACCACGTTCCTGTACGCGGTCGCCCAGCGGATTACGCTGGTGCAGGCCGGCCTCCAGGCCGTCGTCGGCGTCCCGGTCGGCAAGGCGCGCGTGTATGGCCTCGTCGGGACTGGGGTTTACTCGATGTTCACGGACCCGCGTGCGGTGGGCCGAAATTACAATGTCACCAAGCCCATGGCGACGTTCGGCGGCGGCATCAACTACCCAATCACGTCGAGCATCGGCCTCAGCGCCCAGGCGCGCATGGCGACGTATACGCAGTTTGAGCGCAGTGCACTCGATGCGACGGTTGGGTATATCCAGGACCAACGCATTCGCGACGCCCTGCCGCCCCCGCATCCGGCCTCCGCGACGCCGACGAACTTGCAGTTCTCGCTCGTCTTCCAGTACATCCCGGGAGGGAAGTGAGATGCGCTCTTCTCATCTGACCCTCGCCGCCGCTGTCGGAGCCGCATTCGTGTTGGCCGCCTGCCAGACGGACCCCATCTCTGGCCCGTCCAAGATCGTCGGCGAGCCACTGCTTGACATGGTATTTGGGCCGGCGGGCAACGCCGTCTTCCCCAGCATCACGGGCGCACGCATCACCACCGCCGCGGCGCGCGACACGCTCGAATTCACCGTGAACGCCCTCCCGCCGACCGGCGCGGGCAACACCTACCAGATCGTGCTGGTGGACACGGCAACTGGCGCCACCACCGCCGCCACGGCGCGCATCATCCGCACGGTGCGCAGCCGTCGTCCGGTGAACCGCGACTCGTCGGTGGCAGTAACCAAGGTGGACACCTCCACCGCCGCGCAGTTCAGCATTGCCGATACGGCGACGTCGGTCGCGATCCGCATCGCCAATACGGCAGTCGCCACCCGCACCCACGTCCTGCTGCGCTCGGCGGGCGAGGGATCGGTGCCGGCTTCGCTGACGACAGCGCGGACGGGCTTCCTGTCGTTCCGCTACCGGAGCGGCACCACGTACGCCACCGCGACCGGCGTCTTCGGGTCGTTTGCGCAGGCCACGGCCAATCGCCTGCCCTTCGTCGTTTCGGCATACGTGGTCAACGCGAGCTTCTGGGGCGACCAGATCCGCCTGAGTTTCCGCAACCTGATCCGCCCGCCCGCCGGCTTCCGCTATGTCGCCTGGCTGGTGGATGAACGCACCGGCACGGCGACGCGCATCGGCGGCATCCTGTCGCCGGTGCCGGAGAACGCACCGCTCGACGATGCCGATCTCGGCACCGGCAAGTGGTACAATGACGTCGGCGTCCTTGAAGCGCAGGTGCGGGGCGACATGAAGGCGCTGAACATCGTGCCGCAGGATTACACGTTTATCACGCTGGCGCTCGAACCGTACGGCGGCACCGCCGTGCCAACGCGTCCGGGGACGTCGTACGTGCTGTCGGCGTCCATTCCGAACTCCGTGGCGAGCCGCGCCGCCACGCCGGGCAAGGTGTTCGGCGCCGTGACGAGCAGTTCGGGCAAGAGCCTCGTCAACACGACCGTCTACCTGCAAGGCATCAACATGACGGTGCCGGGCCAGGTGGCGTCGGCGTCGGCGACGGGAACATGGCAGTTCCGCGCCGTCCCCACCGGCATGTACAAGGCCTACGCCATTCCGTTCGGCGACGCGGTCATCCGCGATTCGGCCACGGTCACGATCGGGTCCAAGTTGGTGAACGGCACGCTGACGGGAGATTCAGTGTTCGTAACACTGAGAATTCCGTAGGCACCTCAGCCTGGCAGAGCACAGCGGCCGCCGAGCGTAGCTCGGCGGCCGCTGCCGTTCCCTCCGCTCCTTCGTGGCACGCCGGTCCGCGGGTCGTAGCTTCTTCCTCGCCCCCCGGCTGACGCTCACAAGAGGGTTCGATCATGGCAGTCATCGGACTGGACCTCGGGGGAACGAAACTCGCCGGTGCCGTTTTCCATCTGGACGGCACCCTGCTTGCCGAAGACAGCGTCCTGCTGGAGCGCCGCACGGGAGAGGACGTCGGATCGCTCGTCGTCTCCCTTCTCAACCGGTTGATGGGCAAGGCGTCGAGCGTTGAGGCGATTGGCCTCTCCGTGCCCGGCATTGCCAACTCGCGGACCGGGCGGGTCTGGGCGCCGAACATTCCGGGATGGGAGGACTACCCCCTGCGCGACGAGATTCGCGCGTCCCTGTCCTATGAAGACGTTCCCGTGGTGATCGAAGCCGACCGGTCGTGCTGCATCATGGGCGAGACGTGGCACGGCGCCGCGCGCGGCTGCCGCAACGCGGTCTACCTCACCGTGGGCACGGGCATCGGCGCCGGCATCATGGTGGACGGCCGCATCCTGCACGGCGGGCACGACATCTCGGGCGCGATCGGTTGGATGGCGCTCGACCGGCCGTGGGACGAGAAGTATCGCGCGTATGGCTGCTTCGAGCACTACGCGTCGGGCGACGGCATCGCCCGCTACGCCCGCGAGCTGCTGGCGGACCGCCCCGCGTACACCGGCGCGCTGCGCGCGGTCGCCGCCGCCGCGCTGACCGCACGTGATGTCTTTCCGCTGTACGATGCCGGTGACGAGGTGGCGGTCGCCGTGCTGACGCGGGCCATCGAACTGTGGGGCATGGCGACGGCCAATCTCGTGAGTCTCCTCAATCCGGAGCGGGTCATCTTCGGCGGCGGCGTGTTCGGCCCGGCCACGCGCTTTCTGCCGGACATCGCGCGCGAGGCGAAGTGCTGGGCGCAGCCCATCAGCATCACCCACGTGGAACTGGCCGCCTCGGCGCTGAGCGGCGCCGCCGCCCTGCATGGCGCCGGCCACTTTGCCCTCCGTGTGGCCTCGTCCTCGCAAGCCGCGGACTCCCGATGACCACTCGGAAGCCGCTCGTCTTCGCCGCCGCGCCGCACCCCTCGGCGCGCTTGAGGAAGAGAAACTGCTGGATGCCCATCTGCCCCGTGATGCCGGTGAAGAAGGTCATGGGCAGTTCGACCATCGGGTGGAAGCCGACGAAGCCGCCGATGCGCGGGTACATCTCCTCGACGGGGATGGTGGCGTGGCCGCAGCCGAAGGTGTGCACCCAGCGCCCGGCTTGTATGGAGTCGGCCATCACGCCGCGGCCGTCTTGATGTTGTCCTGCTGCGTCTGCTCGATGGCGCCCATGACCGAGCGCGCGTTGTCGAGCCATTGGAGTGCGAGCATGTCGGGCCGCAGAGTGTGGCGCGCGTCTGCGTGCGACACCGCCTGGATGCGCGAGGAGTCAGTTGATCGAGCCGGTGCCCGATCCGTGCGTCGGCACCGCAGCAATTCTAGAGCACTTTTGGTTTACTCATGCGTTGTATCCTGAGGAGGCGAAGTAGTTCTGACATTCGGCGGGCGAGAAGGCGCTGAGAAGTCGTCCGATTTCCTCCCAGAGCGAATCGACGGTGCGTTTGGCCGCCGTGCGCAGCAGCGCTTTGAGTTTGGCGAACATCTTCTCGATGGGGTTCAGATCCGGGGAGTAGGGGGGCAGATAGCGCAGCGTGGCACCCGTCGCTTCGATGGCTTCTTGGACCCCCGCCACCTTGTGGCAAGACAGGTTGTCCGCAATGACGAGGTCGCCGGGCTTGAGGGTTGGCCCCAAACATTGCTGCACATAGGCCAGGAAGGCCGGCCCATCCATCGGCCCGTCCAGCACCATCGGCGCGGTGATGTCGTTGTAGCGCAGGCCGGCAATGAAGGTCGTGGTCTTCCAGTGTCCCACTTTCCGCACCTCTTTCGCGGACGTTGATCGGAATTATTGGCCCCGCAGGGCTTTCGTTTGGTACTGTACAGCACATAATATATACGCTATATTGTGCGCATGTCAAGCCCATCACTCAAACACCTCATGGCAGAGCGCGCCAGGCTGCTTGCTGAACTCTCGACCTTGTCCCGTTTGCTGCATGGCTCCTGGGTGGAACGCTATTCGGTCTGTGCGCGCCCGGCCTGCGACTGCCACCAAGGCGCGCGCCACGGACCGCGGCACTATCTGGTGATCAACGAGGCGGGGCACCAGAAGCAAAAGTACGTACGCCACGCCCAGGTAAAGGCCGCCCAGCAGGGGCTCGCAGAGTATGGTCGACTCCAGGAGATCGTGGCGCGGATCACGCAGATCAACTTGAGCTTGATGAAGGAGGTCGATCATGACGCGCGGTGAGACCCTGGTCCCGGGGTTTGACGTGCTCGAGGGGGCGGACATTTTCACCCACGGCCACCTGCCACCTGCCAGCGGCGGCGGCGTACTGCCGCGCACTGGGGCTGGTGGAGTTGGTCGACCACATGGTGCCGACCGGCATGGCGCTGCGACCGGGACTGGCGGTGCAGGCGATGGTGCTGGACACGCTCTCGGGGCGGACGCCGCTCTACCGCGTCGAGCAGTTTCTCGCCGACCAAGAGGTGGAACTGCTGCTGGGCGAGGCTGTGCCCGCGCACGTCGTCACCGACACCAATCTGGCGCGCTCCTTGGACGCCATCTTTGCCGCGGGGACGGCGAAGATGGTCACGGCGCTCGGCGTGCGGGCCGTCGCGACCTTCGGCTTGGATGCGTCCGCCATCAGCTACGACACCACCTCGACGAACGTGTGGGGCGCGTATCGCGCGTGCGCATGCGACGCCGGGGAGAATGCTCCCCCAGGACCGGTCATCACCTTCGGACACAGCAAGGACCACCGCCCCGACCTGAAGCAGTGCATGACCGAACGGCTGTGCGTCGAGCGGGGCGTGCCCATTTTCGGACGGACCCTGGAGGGCAACGCCTCGGACAAAACGGCGAACAATCAGAGGCTCTCCCGCATCAGCACGCTGATGGCCCAGCACGGCTTGGGCCCCGGGGCCTTCGTCTACGTGGCCGACTCCGCGATGGTCACCGAGAAGAATCTCTCGGCGGTCGGGACGAATCAGTTCCTCTCGCGACTGCCGGCGACCTACAATGACTGCGCGCGGGTGATTGCCGAGGCCGTCACGACGGACGCGTGGGTGCCCCTCGGACCGCTGGCGGAACACGCGGCCGACCCGCACCGGCCGTGTGCCGAGTACAAGGCGTGCGCGCACGCGGTCACCCTCTACGGCACCACGTACCGGGCCGTGGTCGTGCACGCCAGTGCCCACGATACACGCCGACAAAAGAAACTGGCGAAGGCCCTCGTCGACTCCGCCGCGTCCCTCACGGCCGCCCTGCGAAAAGTGCCGGACGTCTATGCCTGCGAGGCCGACGCAATGTCCGCGGCGGCCCGGGCGGAAACGCTGTCGGATCGGGTCCACACCGTCACCGCCACGGTCCGCCCCGTGGCAGTCCGCCGGCGGCGACCACCGCGGCATCGCCCGGCGCCCACCACCACCCGGTATGCGCTCTCGACTGAACTGGCGGTCAACACCGCTGGGGTCGAACAGGAACGGCGCGTGGCGGGCTGCTTTGTGCTGCTGACCAACGTGCCGTGCCATGGTGCCGGCGGGCTCGATGCGGCGCGACTCCTGCAGACGTACAAGGGTCAATATGGCGTGGAAAACGACTTTGCGTTTCTCAAAGACCCGCTGGTGGTCAACGATCTCTTTCTCAAGACGCCGTCCCGGATCGATGCGCTCGGCCTGATCCTGATCATCGCCCTCCTGATCGTGCGGCTCATGGAGCGCCGCATGCGCGCGCCCGTGGCGAAGACCAACACCACCATGCCCGGCTGGGACCGCCAGCAGACGACCAAGCCCACCACATTCATGATGATCATCGCCATGACGGGCATCATGGTCGCACGCGTCGGGGGCCGTCGATGGCTCCTGCGCGGACCGGGGCCCACCCCGCTGGCCTTTCTGCACGCCCTGGGGCTTGGCCCCACGGCGTTTACTGATCCTCACTGCCGCTGCGTGCCGATAATTCCCGTCAAACGAGTGGCCAAAGGGTGAGGAATGTGGGTTCCAAGACCGCGAACGGTTTCGCACGGACACTCGCCTCTCACGGCCGATCACAAATCAATGCGTCCGAGCCTGGGGTCTCTTCATGCCGGGGCCGGGAATCGAACCCGGATGGGTTTGCACCCAAGGGATTTTAAGTCCCTCGCGTCTAGCCAGTTTCGCCACCCCGGCGGGAACTACGACACAGGATATGGAATCCGGATTCCGATTCAGGACCTCGATCGAGGATTCCGACTCACGATAATCATACGGAGCAAACAACGGGCGGGAAGCCTCTCCGGCCCCCACCCGTTGTCTCTGTTGTCTCTGTTGTCTCTGTTGTCTCTCTGTTGTTTGTCTGTTGTCTCTCTGTTGTTTCTCTTGAGAGCGGGAAACGGGACTCGAACCCGCGACCCCAACCTTGGCAAGGTTGTGCTCTACCAACTGAGCTATTCCCGCGTGCCTCGCATTCTAGCGGCCCAGCGGTGGAGCGGCAACTGTCGCCCGAAAACAGGGTCGCCCGAAAACACGTCTTGCCGACCGCCATCTACCATCCACCCTCTACCATCACTCACCCACGCACGAGGCTCAACGTCACTCCAGCCGCGCCCCGTCGTCCGCCGTCACCAGCCACGCCCGCGGCCGGTGGCCTATCGCCTTGGCGTATGCACCCGGAAGCGCCTCTTCGAGTGCCGCCAACGCCCCCGCGTCGCCAAACACCACGGCGCAGCCGCCCCACCCCGCACCCGTGAGCCGCGCGCCGGCGATGCCCGGCGTGCGCATTGCGAACTCCACGACCCAGTCGAGTTCCCTCGACGAGCACTCATAGTCGTCCCGAAGGGACTGATGCGAGGCGAGCGCCAGGTGACCCGGGAAACGCTCCCCGGCAGACAGGGCCGCGGCCGCGTCCCGCACGCGCTGGCACTCCGCGATCACGTGCCGGGCGCGGAGCCGCGAGACGTCGGGCATTTCCGCGCGGTCAATCTGCTCGAGCATCGCGGCGGCGAGGTGCGGCATGTCGGGCGCCAATTGCCGCACCGCAGCGAGCGCCACAGCGCACTCCTGCACCCGCTCCGTGTACGCTGACGTGCGCAGGCCGCGCGGCACCGCGGTGTCCACCACCAGCACCTGCTCGGCAAACGGCACGGCGCGCACCTGTATCGGCCCGAACTGCAGGTGCAGCGCGTGACCCCGGCGCCCGCATGCCGCCGTCAGCTGGTCCATGGCACCGCACGGCACGCCGACGAACTGCCGTTCCGCGCGCTGGCACTCGAGGGCGAGCAAAACGGCATCCAGCGGCACCTGCAGCACGGACCGGACCGCGAAGCCGAACGCGACCTCCAGCGCCGCCGAGGAGCTGAGGCCGCTCCCGGACGGGATGTCGCTCGCAACCGCCACCTCCAGCCCCGGCACCTCGATGCCGGCACCGACCAGCTGGTCGAGCACGCCCGACGGGTAATCCGTCCACTTGCCGCGACGGGCGAGCCGAGCGTGGTCAATCGTGAGCACGCCCCCGGTTCCGCCGGAGTTGATGCGCGTCACCTTGGCGCCGCTGCGCAGTCGCACGGCCACGGCCGTGCGGCGCTGAATCGCAATCGGGAGCGCTTCGCCGCCGCTGTAGTCCACGTGCTCGCCAATCAGGTTCACCCGCCCCGCCGCTGACGCCACGAGCGTTGGCTCGCCACCGAACGCCGCGGCGAAGTGGCGCCGGGCGCCGTCGGCAATCACGCGCGCACTCCGAACGCGTGCACCGCGTACCACGTGGCGTACGCCAGCAGTCCCGACATCGCCGCGTCGCCCCCGCCAGCGGTGGCCTGGCCGTCCGCGTTCACGCGCTCTGCCGCCACGCCGAGCGAAAGCGGTGCGCGGCGAAGCCACTCGAGCACGTCGCCCGCATCCGGCCCCATCAGGCGCGCCAGTTGCTGCGCGAGGTGCTGCGGTGCGGTGATCTTCTTGGCCGTCCGCCGATAGGTGGAGTCGCTGCGCTCTACCGCTTCGTACAGCGGCAGCCACAGCGCCGACCCCACCGGATCGTCGTCCTCGCTCACCTTTCCGCCCAGGTCGCTCGCCGACACGAACGCCGACTTCGCGCCGCCCGGAGCGAAGTGGCGCCGCAGCGACGCCCGTACGCCCTCGGGATCCTGCAGTCCCTTCACCGCCTCTTCATCCAGCGTGCGCTTCAGGCAGTCGAGCGCGTAGGCCACCACCGCGTTGCCATGCAGCGTGAACGGTTGCGGCGGTCGTCCGCCGCCAAGCGTCACTTCGGTATGGTACAGCGCATGGTCCTTGTCGCGCCGCGCCGCGAGATCGTCGCTCGAGACATACAGCGTGTCGGAGAGCACCGGCTCCTCGACGATGCGGTCGTCGCCCGTATCGCGGATGTAGCGGTCCACCGCGATGGCGTACGCGGCGCACCCCTCGAGCGTGAAGCCCGGTTCGAACAGCGTGCCGTCGAAATAATGGATTCCCTGGCCCGGTGCGTACCCGTGCACCTCGCAGGCGCGGAGGATCAGCTCACGCGCCAGCGGCGGGTCGGCCAGTTGCACCGCGGGAATGGTCCAGCAGAGCGCCTCCCAGTCGCGGATGGTCACGCCGGCCGGATGCCACGGTGCGCGGCTGCGCACCAGATAGTACTGCGCGTCGTCGAGGCCGCGCGCCACGCCGTAGAAGTAGGCGAACAGCAGGTTGCGGTTGACGAGCAGGTCCAGCGAGTCGGTGCCGGTGCTCTGCTCGAGGGTGCGCAGCGCTTCTCGCGTGGCCGCCAGCAGCGCGCGCCATCCACGGCGTCGCAGGACGCCCACGATGGCCTGCGCGCCGTCCCGCTCCGGGCCGGCACCAATGTAGAACGCGCAGTCGACGCGCGCACCGCCCTCCACCTCGAAACTGCGCTCCAGCGCATAGCTCGGCGCGTCACCTCCGCGGACTGTCACGACCGCTTCCTCATCACTCGCGATGGCGAGCGCCGCGAACCCCGGGGCATCGGCACCATCGAGCACCACCGTTCCCGCGGCCCCCTCGATGACGCGCGACGCATCCTCCAGCGCCCGCGGCGTGCGCACCCTCACCTGACGGTGTCCCAGCGTCCCCTCGAGCGACAGCGTCACTCGGTGCGCGGCAGCGCCACGGTTCTCCACCGCGAGGGCGTAGACGGCGCCGGCGATATCCGAGTCGAGTCCATAGGGCGCGAAGAGCGTGCCCCGGATGATCAGGTCGTCGCCCACCGACGCGGTGAACGTCGGAAGCCAGTGCGAGGCGCGTTCCCACGCGATCCCGCCCTTGGCGAGCTCGATGCGCACTCCGTCCACCGCCAGCACCGGCCGGGCGAGCGCCGGGCCATCCCCCGCGAGGAAGGCCTCGCTCCCCGCGAACTCCACCGCCGAGCGGGCGCCGCGATGAAGGACTCCCAGGGCGTGAACCGAGCCGTCGACAGGGTGTACGCAGGGAAGCGATACCCAGTGGTTGCCGGTGACCTGCCAGGGAATACTCGGAAGCGACGGCTCGCGCATTAGCTTTCAGGGTTGCTGGACATGCCAAACTTAGCGGGTTCCCTCTCCCAACGCCCATTGATGATGGCCCGTCGGACGCTCGTCGTGCTTGCCCTGCCCACTCTGCGGGTGCTGTTGGCACTGCTGCCGCTGCTGGCCGCCACGCATTCCGCGGCGGCCCAACGCGCGCTCGGCCTTGGCGACGACGCCGCCACACTTCCCAAGGGCGTCCTGCGCATCGGCGCGGGCTTGCAGTGGGACCGCGCCAACGAGCGCTATGACGCGGACGGCAAGCTGCGTCCCTTGGGCGCCTTTGCCAGCACCTCCTCGTGGGATGGCGGATACCACGCCGGCCTCGCCGCGGCGGCATCTGTCGTGTCGGCGCTCTCCGGCGTCGCGGCGTTCGATCCCTCGCTCGGCGCGCTCACCATCCAGCGACGCGACGCATCGGCCGACAACCTGATCGGCGCAGAGTTCGGCGTGTTGTCGCGACTCACCGTTGGGGCGCGCCTGCGCGCGGCGAGCCATGCCATCGAACCGCGCATCATCCTCAACCCCGGCCGCACTGAGGGGACGATGGGGTTCAACCCCGCGTGGGCCAACACCGTCGCCCGCGATCGCAACACCCTGCTCCTTTCGCAATTCGACAGCGCTGTCGCCCAGACGACGCGACGCATCGCGTTATGTCAGACGGCCCCGGCCGCCGCCGGTTGCGCGCCGATCGTCGCCAATGTCGCCGGCGCGCAGTCGCTGGTCTCCGGGGCGGCGAGCTTCGCTACGGCGCTCAACCAGCTCTACGGCGGTCGCAAGAACTCGGCCGGCATGCCGTTCATTCCGGTTGGCAACAGCGCGGCACAGCAGGCGATCAACCAGCGCGTGCTCGGGTATCGCGACCAGTTCGTGGCACTCGGCAACAGCGCCCTCGGCATCGACGGGCCAGCCGGGGCCGCCCTCTTCTCGCCCGCCGATCTCGCGACGCTGCTGTCCGATTCGCTCTACGGCTACCGGCTGCGCCCACTGCGCACGGTGCACGCGTACGGACTCGGCGAGTTCGCCGTGCACGCGAAGTTCCGTCTGTTCGAAAACGTCGGTCACGACACGGCGAGCATTCGCGGCTTCGCCTTCCGGCAGGCCGTGGGCGCCGCCGTCCGGGTGACCGGCGGCTCGACCCCCGACGCCAGCGAGATCTTCGCTCCCGTCACCGGCGACGCGGGCCGCGGGTTCGCGGTGCAGTCATTCACCGACCTCTTCTACGGGAACCGTTTCTCCGCCACGATCGTGGTCGGCATTGACGAGCCGATGGCACAGGAGTTCGCGATGCGGATTCCGCAGGTGACCGCGCCGACGGTCGGCGGACTCCCCTTCCCGCTCGTGACCGCCGATCGCGAAACCGAGGTTTCACGTACGCCCGGGTCGCGTCTCGACATCGCCGTCACACCGCGCATCGCCCTCACGCGCAACATCCGCCTCGGCGCGACGTGGACGATGTCACGGCAGGCCGCCGACTCGTGGCGGGTGCGCTCACTCGCCCACAGCGTGGAGGGGCCCGGGACGATCGAGGCAGACGCTGACTTCTGGGCCGCTGGCACCGACTGGTCGGAACAGCGCCTCGCGCTCGGAGGCACGTACTCCACCGTGGAAGCGGCGCGCGCCGGACGCGCGCGCCCCGCGTTCGACGTGACGTACGAGCACCAGCAGACCCTGTCGGGTCGCAACTGGCGCGCGTCCTACCTCACCCGCGACGTGGTGACCGTGCGCTGGTACCGCCGGGTCTGGGGGCGGTAGCAGGCTTCGCCGCGACGCGCGCGCCGTCGGTACTACCCGCGCCGCCAGCGCCGTCGGTCATGCCCGCACCACCCGCCCCCGCCGCCAGCTGTTCGCGCGCATGCGCGCGGCTCGTGGCGCTGTCGGCGTCGCCGCCGAGCATGCGCGCGATCTCCTCCACGCGCGCGTCGCCGTCCAGCACCTCGATGTCGGCCGTCGTCACGCCATCCTTGGCGCCCTTCCGAACGCGGATGTGGTGATGCGCCCGTGACGCGATCTGTGGCAGGTGCGTGATGGCGAAGACCTGGTGATGTGCCGCGACGCGACGCATCGCGTCGCCGACCTGCTGGCCCACCTTGCCGCCGATGCCCGCGTCCACTTCGTCGAAGATGAGCGTCGGCACGCGATCCACGCCGGCGAGGATTGTCTTGAGTGCCAGCATCACGCGCGCGAGCTCACCACCCGACGCCACGCGCGACAACGGCCGCGCGTCATGCCCGACATTCAGTGCCACCCGGTACTCCACGTCCTCGGCGCCCGCCGCCGCGGTCTCGGCGCGGGGGGTAAGCACCACGTGGAAGCGGCCGTCCTCGAGGCCGAGTCCCGGAAACTGGGCCTCCACCTCGCGCGCGAGCCGCGACGCCGCCTTCTGCCGCGCCTTCGTCAGCGCCTTCGCCGCTTCCGTAAGCGCCGCCTCCGCGGCCGTCGCGCTCGCATCGAGTTCGCGCAGGTCGAGCGCGGCGCTGTCGAGCAGCGACAGCTCGGCACGCGCCTCACGCCCCGTTTCGAGTGCCGCGGCAATGCTCCCGCCGTACTTCTTCACGAGCCGGAAGACGAGGTCGCGACGTCGTTCCACCTCGGCGAGCCGCGCCGGATCGTGCTCGACCGTCTCGCCGTACGCCTGGACTTCGCGCGATAGTTCCTCGAGCGCGTAGAACGCCGCGTCGTACAGTTCCTGCAGGCGTGCCACCGTGGGATCGATGCGCTGCAGCGCGGCGAGCGGCTTGTGCAGCGCGCCGAGCGTGCCGAGTACCGCTCCTTCCTCGCCCTCGAGGGCGAGCGACAGATCTCCGGCCAGCGCGCGCAGTTCCTCCGCATGCGAAAGCCGCCGCGCCTCGTCGTCGAGCTTCTGCTCCTCGCCTTCCACGAGCTTCGCGTCGGTGACCTCGCGCGCGACGTGCTGCAGGTAGTCGGCGCGCTTCTGCGCGGCGTCGCGCCGCGCCACGAGGTCGGCCACGGCATGACGCGCGGCCACGAGCGCTCCGTGGGCTCTGGCCACCGCCGCCGCCTGCGTCTGTGCGCCCGCGAAGGCGTCGAGGATGCGACGCTGGGCCTCCGGATCGAGCAGCGACTGCGCTTCATGCTGCCCGTGCACGTTGACCAGCGCACGCCCCACGTCGGCGAGCCCCGATGCCGTGACGGCCGTGCCGTTGATCCACGCCCGCGCGCGGCCGCCCGCCGAGGCCGGCACTTCGCGCTTGAGCACCACCACGCCGTCCTCGCAGTCAATGCCGCGATCGTCGAGCTGGGCGCGCAGCTCCGGCGCGTCGCCGAGCTCGAAGGTCCCTTCCACCACCGCGCGATCAGCGCCCGGCCGCACCAGGTCGGCCGTCGCTCGCTCGCCGACGAGCAGCCCCAGCGCTCCCACGATGATGGACTTCCCCGCCCCCGTCTCGCCCGACAGCACGTTGAGCCCCGGCGCGAGTGGCAGCACCACCGCGTCGATGATCGCGAAGTTGCGGATGCGGAGTTCGGTGAGCAAAGGCAAACGGGAGACGGGAGACGGCAGACGGCAGACGGCAGACGGCAGACGGCAGAAGACTACCAGGCACTCAACGGCGGTTTCATACCAGCGGCGTTCGAAAGCAAATGGGGAATACGACGCGAGCGGCAATCCAAATCGAAATCACCAATCGCAGTCCTCGATCGCAATCCGAAATCCAAATCCTCAGTCCGCTAGCGATCCCTCTCCGCCAACCCCCCCCAGCCCATCTTCGCCCGCAACCGCCCGAAGAACGAGGCATCGTCCATGCGCACGATCCAGACGGGACGCGTGGACCGGTGCACGGTCAGCTGCTGGCTGGGTCCCAGTCTGGTGCCGACCTGCCCGTCCACCGTCACCAAAACCTCCTCGGGTGCATCATCCGGTCGCACTTCCAGCACCGCGTTCCCGGGCAGCACGACGGGGCGCATGGCCAGCGTGTGCGCCGCCACGGGGGTCACGAGGATGGACTCGAGCGTCGGGTCCACAATGGGGCCACCCGCCGAGAGCGAGTAGGCCGTGGAACCGGTCGGTGTGGAGATCACGATGCCGTCGGCGGCGAGCGAGCCGAGCCGTTCGCCGCTCACCGTGAGATCGAGGCGGAGCACGCGGGCGAATCCGCCCTTGTGCAGCACCACGTCGTTGAGCGCGCGCAGGTGCACGCGCGGGGTTGCCGGCCCGTCGTGCCACTCCGCGTCCAGCGCCATGCGCTGCTCGGCGACATAGTCGCCCCGGGCAAACCGGGGGAGCAGGCCGGCGAAATCCTCGGCGCGGCACGTCGTCAGGAAGCCCAGCTTGCCGAGGTTCACGCCAAAGATCGGCGCCGGCGCACCGTTGAGCATGCGCGCCGCACGCAGCAGCGTCCCGTCGCCGCCAAAGGCGAGCATCGCGTCTATCGCCGTCGGATCGTCGAGGATGGCGGCAGCGGCGCCGGCCACGGGCGCCATCTCGCGCTCGAACGACAGCTCCAGGTCCAACGCCGCCGACTGCGCCACGACGTGGCGCACGAGTTCCTCGAGCCCGTCGTAGCCGATGTGCCCGACGACGCCGATGCGCATCAGTGCGCCAACGCTTCGGCGTCGTGCAGCGCGCGCACCCGGACGGCGATCCCCGCGGCATCGAGGCCGCACTCCGCCAACTGGCGGGCGCGCGACGCCGCGTACACGACGCGGTCGGGCGCGCCGTGCGCCACCACGCGCACCTGCGGCTCCGTGCGCTCCACGATGGTGGAGAGGTACGCGCCGAAGCCGTTCACCACCGTCCCCTCCTCCACCACGAGCAGCGTCTTGTGGTCGTGCATCAGCGCGGCCAGCGAGAGCTGGTCCACCGGCTTGAGGAAGCGGCAGTTCACGACGGTGACGTCGAGTCCCTCGGCGGAAAGCGTCTCTGCGGCGCCCATCGACTCGGACACCATCGTGCCGACGGCGAGAATCGCGACTTCATCGCGCCCCTTCCGCAGCACGTCCCACGTGCCGTAGGGCACGGCCGGAATCTCGGCCACCGACCCCACCACGTCGGGCGACGCGTCGCGCGGATAGCGGATGCTGAACGGATCGTCGCGGTGCGCCAGCGCCGCGCGCAGCAGCCCCACGAGCTCGGTGCCATTCGCCGGTGCCGTCACCGTCATGTGCGGCACGGCCAGCATGTACGCGATATCGTACAGTCCGGCGTGCGTCTCGCCGTCCTCGCCGACCAGTCCCGCACGATCGAGACAGAAGATCACCGGCAGGTGCTGGATGGCCACGTCGTGGATGATGCTGTCATAGGCGCGCTGCAGGAACGACGAGTAGATGGCCGTGACCGGCCGCAACCCCTGCGTTGCCATGCCGGCGGCAAACGTGACGGCATGCCCTTCGGCGATGCCGACGTCGAAGAACCGCGTCGGGTGCGTCTTCTGCACGAGGTTCACCCCGGTGCCGCTCGGCATGGCCGCGGTGATCGCCACCAGCGTGGGGTCCTCCTCCATCAGCTCCGTGAGGGCGCGCCCGAAGACGGTGGTCCAGTTCGCGTTCGTCTTCGATGCCGCGATCACCTTGCCCGTCGCCGGGTCGTGTCCCGGCGGCAGCGCGTGCCATTTCTCGCCGTGTTCGCCCGCCGGGAAGCCCCGCCCCTTCTGCGTGATCACGTGCACGAGGCGCGGCCCCTTGAACGTGCGCACCGCCTTGAACGTCTCGATCATCCCGGCAATGTCGTGCCCGTCAATGGGGCCGAAATAGCGAAACCCGAGTTCCTCGAACAGGACGCCCGGCGTGAGGAAGGCCTTCACGCTCTCCTCCCACCGCTTCACGATCGTCCCGATGTCGTGAATCGCCCCCTTGCCCTTGTCGTGCTGCTCGAAGATCTGGCCGAGGCTGCTGCGCACGCGATTGTACAGGGGATTCCGCTGCACCGACGTGAGGTACCGGTGCATCGCGCCCACGTTGGGCGCGATGGACATCTCGTTGTCGTTGAGCACGACCACGATGTCCCGGTCCGAGGCGCCGGCGTTGTTGAGCCCTTCATAGGCGAGCCCGCTGCCGAGCGAGCCGTCGCCGATGATGGCCACCACCTTGAAGTCGTCGCGGTTGAGGTCGCGTCCCATCGCGATGCCGAGCGCCGCCGAAATCGACGTCGCGGCATGCCCGGCGCCGAACGCGTCATACTCGCTCTCGCTGCGCTTCAGGAAGCCCGACAGCCCGCCCTCCTGGCGCAGGCTCCCCATGCGGTCGCGCCGCCCGGTCAGGACCTTGTGCGGATAGCCCTGATGGCCGACGTCCCAGACCAGTTGGTCGCGCGGCGCGTCGTAAACGAAGTGCAGCGCGATCGTCAACTCCACCACGCCGAGTCCGGCGCCGATGTGGCCGCCGGTGGTCGAACAGGTCGCGATGAGGAACTCCCGCAGCTCGTCGGCGAGCTGCTGGAGCTCGGGCGACGAGAGGCCCTTGAGATCGGCGGGGGAGTTGATGCGCGAGAGGACGGTCATGGCAATCGAGTGGAAGACGGGTGAAATCTACAACGCGAAACAGGGCGTCGTCGTGTCAGGACCGACGGGCCACGATGTATCTGGCAGTGGCCGCGAGCGAGGGGGTCAGCACCCCGGCGTCGGCGAGCGCCGCGCACCCCTCTTCCACCAGCGCCTCGGCGCGGGCAAGGGCCCCGTCGACGCCGAGCAGGGCCGGATACGTGCTCTTCTGGAAAGCGAGGTCCTTGCCGGCCGTCTTTCCCAGCTCGTCGCTGGTCGCGGTCACGTCGAGGACGTCGTCGGCGATCTGGAAGGCCAGCCCGATGCATCGGCCGTAGCGTCCCAGCGCGGCGAGGTGGGCCGACGACGCGCACGCCGCACGGGCTCCCAGTTCCACCGACGCCTCGATGAGCGCGCCCGTCTTGCAGCGATGGATGCGCTCCAGCTGCTCGTAGGAGAGCCGCTGGCACTCTCCCTCGAGATCCAGCAGCTGGCCGCCGATCATGCCCCCGGCCCCTGACGCCCGCATGAGCACGCGCACGATCTCGCCGCTGGTGCCGGCATCGAGCCCCAGCGCCTGCGCTGCATCCCATGCCGCGCGCGCGGCGAGCGGCACCATCGCCATCCCCGCCGCCGTCGCCACCGGTACTCCGAACGCCTTGTGGACCGTGGGCCGACCGCGCCGCAGGTCGTCGTCGTCCATGCACGGCAGGTCGTCGTGCACCAGCGAATAGGCGTGCACCACTTCCACCGCGGCCGCGAGCGGCGACACGTCACCCGCGCCGCCGCAGGCCTCGTAGGCCGACATCACGAGCACCGCCCGCAGGCGCTTGCCCTCGCCCGTGATCGAGTAGCGCATCGCGTCGCCCACCGGCCCGCCGATGGCGGGGAGGCAGCGGTCGCAGAGCGCGTCGAGCGCCTGCGCCACGCGTGCGCGCGCCGCGGAGAAGTCGGGAGCGGCGCTAGTTGCCAGCATCGCGCTCCTCGAGCGCCCCGTTCGCCTGTTCCACAAGCGTCGTCACACGCCCCTCCGCCTTCGCGAGCGCGTCGGACGCGTCGCGCAGCCGTTTGATGCCCTCTTCGAAGAGCGCAAGCGATTCGTCGAGCGACAGGTCGGCCCGGTCAAGCGCCGCGGCGATTTGTTCGAGTCTTGCCAGATCCTTCTCGAAGCTCATCTGACGGCTCCTCCCGCTGAGGGTGGCGCCCCGGGGCGCACCGCGGTGACTGACGCATCCACCTGCCCGTCGCGCAGGACGAGCGCGAAGGCCTGTCCCACCTGAAAGGCCGCCGCCGACCCGAGCGCGTGCCCCTGCGCATCCCGCGCCACGGCGTAGCCGCGCGCGAGCGTGTTGAGCGGACTCAGCGCGTCGATGCGCCCGGCCAGCTCCTGCACGCGCGACCGGCGGCGTTCGACGCTGCGCGCGGCGCGCAGCGAGAGATCGCCGGCCCAGCGCTTCAGGTCACGCCGGGCCTGCACCACGCGTCGCTGCACGCCGGTGCGCATCGCCTGCCGCAATGACGCAAGCCACTCCACGAGTTCCTCGAGCACCGGCACGGCGGCCTCGGCCGCCGCCGACGGCGTGGCCGCGCGCAGGTCGGCCACGAGGTCGGCGATGGTCACGTCCACCTCGTGCCCCACCGCGCTGATGGTGGGAACCGGGCAGGCCGCGATGGCGCGCGCCACCCCTTCGTCGTTGAAGGCCCACAGGTCCTCGCGCGACCCGCCGCCGCGCCCCACGATCACCACGTCGGCCGCTCCCCAGCGCGCCACGCGATCCAGCGCGGCAATGAGCGACGCCGGCGCCGTCTCGCCCTGCACCGCCGCGGGGACGACGATCACGTCCACCGACGGATTGCGGCGCGCGATGACCGACAGGATGTCATGCAGCGCGGCGCCGTCGGCGCTCGTCACCACGGCCACGCGCCTCGGGAAGCGCGGAATGGGCCGCTTGCGCGCCGGGTCGAGGAGGCCGTCCTTCTCGAGCCGCGCACGCGTGGCCTCGAATGCCTTGCGCCACAGCCCCTCGCCCTCCGCCTCGAGCGCGCGCACCATGAACTGCATCTGCCCGCGGGCCGGGTACACCGACAGCTGGCCCTGCGCCATCACCTGCATTCCTTCGTCGGGCGGCGCGGGAATGCGCAGCGTGTCGCGCGACCAGACCACGCACGAGACCGACGCCGTGGCGTCCTTGAGCGTGAAGTACCAGTGCCCGTTGCCGTGCGACTTGAAGCCGGCGACCTCGCCGCGAATCCAGAGCGGCGGGAACGCCCCCTCGATGACCTCCTTCGCCATCTGCGTGAGCGCGGCCACCGGGAACGCCGTCTCCGGCGACTCGCCGGGGGCCGCATCGCGCCGCGTCACGCCGCGTTCTGCACCTGAAGGATCGGCGTCGTCAAACAGCGACGGCGCCGGTCCACGCCGCGGCGCGCTGCCGCGGCGTGCCGTCACGCAAGCCCCTGGGTGGCGGCGCGGACGGTGTTCTTGAGCAGCATCGCAATGGTCATCGGCCCGACGCCACCCGGCACCGGCGAGATCTTGGACGCCACCTGGCTCACCGCGGCGAAATCCACGTCGCCCACGATGCGATACCCCTTGGCAGTCGTCGCGTCGTCCACGCGGTTGATCCCCACGTCAATCACCACCGCGCCCGGCTTCACCATGTCGCCCTTCACGAACTCCGGCTTGCCGATGGCGGCAATCAGGATGTCCGCCCCGCGCACCACCGACGGCAGGTCGCGCGTCTTCGAGTGGCACACGGTCACCGTGGCGCTCGCCGCCACCATCAGCGACACCATGGGCTTGCCCACGATGTTCGAGCGGCCGAGGATCACGACGTTCTGGCCCATCACGTTGACGCCGGCCTTCTCGAGCATCACCATCACGCCGGCGGGCGTGCACGGCGCGAAGCCGTTCTTCTCGCCAATCCAGACGCGGCCCACGTTCACCGGGTGAAAACCGTCCACGTCCTTCTCGGCGGAGATGCGCAGGATCACCGTCTGCGGGTCGATGTGCCTGGGCACCGGCATCTGCACGAGGATGCCGTGCACCGTCTGGTCGGCGTTGAGGTGATCAATGAGCGCGAGCAGGTCGGCCTGCGACGTCTCGGCGGGAAGACGGATGGTCTTGCCGTTCATCCCGGCCTCCACGCACGCCTTCTCCTTGGCGCGCACGTACACCGCGCTCGCCGGGTCGTCGCCGACCAGCACCACGGTAAGACCTGGGATCACGCCGCGCGCAATCAGCGCAGCGGCATCGCGCGCGACGTCGGCGCGCACCTGCCTGGCGATGGCAACGCCATCGATGAGTTTGGCGACGGCAACGCCGTCGATGAGTTCAGCGGGCAATGTCGACGGTCCTTTTTTCACGGATGGCGACGACCTTGATCTGCCCCGGATACTGCAGCTCGGCTTCCACCCGACGCGCGATCTCGTCGGTGAGCGACTGCATCCGCAGGTCATCCACGTCGTCGGGGTTCACGATCACGCGGATCTCGCGCCCCGCCTGGATGGCGAACACGCGGTCCACGCCACGGTAACTCGAGGCGATCTTCTCCAGCCCCTCGAGCCGCTTCACGTACGTCTCGAATGCCTCGCGGCGCGCGCCGGGGCGCGACCCGCTGATGGCGTCGGCCGCCTGCACCAGCACCGACTCCTCGCTCTCGTGCGGCACGTCGTCGTGATGCGCCGCGATGCAGTTCACGACGAACGGGTTCTCGCCGTACTTCGTGGCCTGCTCCACGCCCAGCTGCACGTGCGTCCCTTCGTGCTCGTGCGTCATCACCTTGCCGATGTCGTGCAGCAGCGCGCCGCGCTTGCAGAGCGCCACGTCGAGCCCCAGCTCGGCGGCCATGATGCCGGCGAGATGCGCGACTTCCTTGGAATGGTCCAGAATGTTCTGCCCGTACGACGTGCGCCACTTCATGCGCCCGACCAGCTTGATGAGCTCCGGGTGCAGGCCGTGGATGCCCACGTCGTAGGCCGCACGCTCGCCCGTCTCGATGATGCCGGCCTCCACTTCCTTGCGGGCCTTCTCCACCACTTCCTCGATGCGCCCCGGATGGATGCGCCCGTCTTCGATGAGCCGCGCCAGCGCCAGGCGCGCTGTCTCGCGGCGCACGGGGTCGAAGCACGAGATCACCACGGTGTCGGGCGTGTCGTCGATGATGACGTCCACGCCGGTGGCGAGCTCGAACGCGCGGATGTTGCGCCCCTCGCGCCCGATGATCCGTCCCTTGATCTCGTCCTTGGGGAGCGACACCGCCGTCTGCGTGATCTCGCTCGTGTGCTCGGCGGCGATGCGCTGCACCGCGAGCGCCACGATCTTCTTGGCCTCGCGGTCGGCGTTGCGCTTGGCCGTCTCGCGGATCTCGCGGATCTTGTTGGCGGCACCGGCGTGCGCCTCCTCCTCCATCCGGCGGATCAGCTCGGCCTTGGCCTCTTGTGCGGAGAGCCCAGCCACCTGCTCCAGCCGGCGGCGCTCGTCGCCCACCATCTTGTCGAGCTCTGCCTGCCGCTCCTCGACGCCCTTCTCCTTGCGGCCGAGGTCACTGGCCCGGCGCCCGAGGTCGCGCTCGCGCGTCTCCAGCAGCTCGACCTTCTTGTCGAGCTGTACCTCGCGGTCCATGAGGCGCTTTTCCTCGATCTCGATCTCCCCGCGGCGGTGGCGTGCCTCAGCCTCCCACTCCTCGCGGGCCTTCATCACGTCTTCCTTGCCGGCCAGCACCGTCTGCTTCTTCAGCGCTTCGGCGTCGCGTTCGGCCTCGGCCAGGATCCGCTTGGCCATCTGTTCGGCGGTCTCGCGCGCCGCGTTCCGCGCATCCCGCTCTGCCGCCGTCCCCTGCTTCCTGCCTACAAACCACGTGACCGCGCTGGCAAACAGGCCGCCCGCGATCAGGGCGATAGTCGTCAAGGACATTTGTTATGCTCCAGGGGGCAGCGCGCACCGCGCACCGCTATATGTGAACGGTCCGGAGCATCATGCGCGCCGGGAACAGGGGCATGGGCAAGTTGCCCGACCGGCCGGGCCCCGACGAAAGGGGCGCGGCGGGGAGAGCTAACTACCGAGGCCGCTTGCACCTACGCGCTCGAGATCCGAGACGCAATATGAAGGTACAGTCGGAGGGCGGGGACCGGTAGAGGGACGGGAAACGAGGGGTCGGAATGAGGAGGGGGTAGAGGCTAAGCGAGGAGGGACGAGGGGGGTGAAGAGGGACGTGACGGCCTCCCTTCTCGTTCCACCCCTCGTCCCTCGTCCCTTCGACTCTACCTCCTCCCCGTTCCGCAATCCCGTCCCTACGTCCCTCGCTTGGTAGGCGGCAGCCACCTTCTCAACTCCCCCGACAGCGTCCTCATCGAGTCCGCCATTTCCTCCTGCCCCTTCCTCGCCGAGAACAGCTCATCCGTGATCTGCAGCGCCGCCAGGATCGCCGCCTTGTGCGATTCCACCACCGAGGCGCTCTCCAGTACTTCGCGGATCTTCCCGTCCACGTAGGCTGCCACCGCCCGGGTATGTTCGGGAGGTGAATCGGACCGGATGGTGTAGTCTTCACCGCAGATCGTCACGCGAGTGCTGTGCTTGATGCTGCTCACGATTCGCTCTCCAGCACGTGCTGCTGCCGCAGGAAGCGCACCTGGTCGAGCATCCTGGCCGTCTGCGACTCGGCCGTCGCCAGCCGCTCGCGCAGCCGTCCGTTCTCGGCTTCCAGCTGGGCCACGCGTTCCTCGGCAACGAGCGGCGAGCCGTTCGGCACGCCGGAGGCGATGGCCTTGAGGCGCTGCTCTGCCTGCAGGGCGCGCTTGCGAAAGCCGCTCAGTTCCTCGCCGACCTGATAGATGAGGAACTGGAGCTCTTCGAAGGCGGCGAGATCAGGCCGTGCGGGGTTTGACACCGAGCTGGTTCTCCAGGGACTTGAGCAGTTGCGACCGGCGTCCGTCAATCTCCTTGTCGCGTAGAGTGCGCTCCGGATGCCGAAAGGTCAATCGCCACGCGAGCGAGCGCATGCCGTCGGGCACGCCCGCGCCGCGGAACTCGTCAAACAACGCCAGCGACTCCAACATCTCGCCGCCGCTCGTGCGCAGCACCTGCTCCACGTCGGCGGCGCTCAGGGCGTCGGGCACCAGCAGCGCCAGGTCGAACGCGGCCGCTGGCGTGGTGGGCAGCGGCCGGTACCGCACCGCCGGCGTCGGGGGCGCACTCGCCGGACGCACACCCGCGTGCACCGACTCGCCCGGCTTTGCCACGCAGGCCACCGGCATGGCGCCGAGCGTGAGTTCGATGCCGAATGCCGGCGACGCCCAGACCGGGGCATCGAGCGTCACGCGGTCCACCGTGCCAACGGCGCGCGCGTCCACCGTGATCGCCCAGAGGGCAGGATCCTCCGCTGGCTCGATGCCGATGGCCGCTCCGGGAAACGCCGCGCGCGCCACGCGCTCGGCCAGCCCCTTGGCGTCCCATGCGTCAATCACCGGCGGCGGGCCGTCGGCGAAGTGCTGCGGATGCCGCGCCCCCATGAGGACGATGCCAACTCGCACTTCCTCTGCGATCGCCCCAGCACCCTGCACCCCACTGTGCCCGTGCCTCTTCCCCAAGAACACTGATCCAACCTCGAACAACCGAACGTCGCCATGCATCCGCGTCAGGTTGTACTCCGCGCGCCGGGCCAGCGATTCCAGCAGCGACACGCGCAGATGCGGCTCGTCCTCCGCCAGCGGGTTCGTCACGCGCCAGTGCGACGCGTCGTCGCCCTTCACAAACGGCACGGGGCGCACTTCCGCGAGCCCGGCCGCCACGAGCGTGTCGCGCACGCGAAGGCCCGCGACGAAGAGCGGATGATCCGGCACCGTCGTCGGCCGGTACGCCTCAATCGTGTCGGGCAGCCTGTCGTACCCATGCAACCGCGCGACCTCCTCGATGAGATCCACCTCGCGCGTCACGTCGTGGCGCCAGGACGGCGGCGTGACCGAGAAGACCACGTCCTCGCCCCTCCATCCCTTCTCCACGCCTTCCCCCTCACCAAGTCGCAGCACGCGGAACCCCACGCTCGACAGGTACCGCGTGATCTCCTCCTCGGTAATCAGCGCGCCCAGCACCGCCTGCACTCTCGCAGGCCGCAACCCCACCGCCGAGCGCGGCGCTGGCCCTGCGCCGACCGCCATGATGCCGCCGTCAAGCCGACCGCCGGCAACCGCGACAATCATGCCGATCGCCGCGCGCATCGCGTCAACGAGTCCGTTGGGATCAATGCCGCGCTCGAACCGGTAGCTCGCGTCGGTGGAGAGGCCGAGCGCGCGCCGCGTCAGGCGCGTGCGCTTCGGATCGAAGGAGGCCACCTCGAGGAACAGGTCGGTCGTCGTCGCCTTCACCTCGGACGCCTCACCGCCCATCACGCCCGCCACCGCGATGCTCCGCGCCGCGTCGGCGATCATCGTCATCTCGGGGGTGAGCGCGCGCTCCACGCCGTCGAGCGTCGTCATCTTCTCGCCGGCGCGCGCGCGGCGAATCACCACCGTCTGCTCGGCGAGCGTCGCCAGGTCGAACGCATGCATCGGATGGCCGAGTCCGTGCAGGACGGCGTTGGTCACGTCCACCACGTTGTTGATGGAGCGCACGCCCGCGGCCTCGACGCGTTCGCGCAGCCACGCGGGGCTCGGCGCCACGGTGACCCCGCGGACCACGGCGCCCAGGTACTGCGGACAGCCTTCCGGGTCCTCGAGTCGCACCGTCGCGCCACCGCTCGTTGCCGCGCGGGGATCGCGCACCACGTCCACCGCGGGCGCGGCATGCGGTCCGTCGGCCAGCTGCATCGGGACGCCCGTCAGGGCGCTGAGTTCCCGGGCCACGCCGAGGTGCGACAGCAGGTCGGGCCGGTTCGGCAGCACATCGAGCACGAGGCGCACGTCGCCCAGCGGGAGCACGTCGAGCAGCGGTGTGCCCGGCGCGGCGTCGGTGGTGAGTTCGAGGATCCCCGCGTGGTCTTCGCCGAGCCCGAGTTCGGCCGCCGAGCACAGCATGCCGTTCGACGTGAAGCCGCGGATCTTCTTCTTCTCGATCTTGAATCCGGCCGGCATCATCGTGCCGGTGCGGGCGAACGGATACACCGCCCCCGCCGTCACGTTCGGCGCGCCGCACACCACCTCGAGCAGCGTCCCCGAGCCGTCGTCCACCGTGTTGAATGACAGCTTGGTGTCGGGGACCTTCCGTGTTTCCACCACGCGCGCCACGACGAACGGCGCGAGGTCGGCGCGCAGCCGCTCGAATCCCTCCACCGTCGCCACGTGCGCCGTGAGGAGATCGCGCACCTCCTCGGCAGAGAGCGCGTGCGGCACGAAGGCCTTGAGCCACTCATGCGAGAGATTCATCGGGCAAACTGCTCCAGGAAGCGGACATCCGAATCGTAGAGGATGCGGATGTCGGGAATGCCGTGACGGGCCAGCGCGGTGCGCGCCGGTCCCATGCCGAACGCCCACCCCGTGTAGCGCTCGCTGTCGAGGCCAGCGGACTCGAGCACGGCGGGATGCACCATGCCTGAGCCGAGAATCTCGACCCAGCCGCTGTGCTTGCAGACCGGGCAACCGCTCCCCTTGCAAACACCGCACCGCACGTCCATCTCGGCGGACGGCTCCGTGAACGGGAAGTACGACGGGCGGAAGCGCGTCTTCGTCTCGCCGAAGAAGCGGTTGGCGAAACGCGTGAGCGTGGCCTTCAGGTCGGCGAAGGTGATGCCCTCGTCCACCACGAGTCCTTCGACCTGCGAGAACATCGGCGCGTGTGACGCGTCGAACGGATCGGCGCGGTAGACGTTGCCCGGCGCGAGGATGCGAATCGGCGGCGGATACTGTTGCAGCGTGCGCACCTGCACCGGCGAGGTGTGCGTGCGCAGCACCATCTCGTCGACGTAGAGCGTGTCGTGCAGGTCCATCGCCGGATGGTCGGCCGGGAAGTTCAGCGCGCCGAAGTTGTACCAGGCGTGCTCCGCCTCGGGACCGAGGGCGATGGTGAAGCCCAGCTCGCGGAAGATCTCGACGACTTCGTCTATGACCAGCGAGACCGGGTGCACCGTCCCCTGCCACGTGGTGCGCCCCGGCATGGTACGGTCGATGGCCGGCCCCTTCTGCTGCGCGCGCGCGAGTTCGGCGTGGCGCGCATCGAGCAGCGCCTCGAGTTCCTGCTTCACGGTGTTGGCAAGCAGGCCCGCCTCGCGGCGGTCCTCCTTGCGCAGTGTGCCGAGCGCGGTCATCAGTTCGGACAGGCGCCCGCTCGTGCGCCCCACCAGGTGATTGCGCGCGTCGGTCCACGCGTCGAGCGTGGCGGCGGCCGTGACCTGGGCCGGGCCGTCGGCCCGGAGCGCTTCAGCGGCCGACTTGAACTCGTCGAGAGTCATTTTGGGGCAGATGGCAGATGGCAGACGGCGGACGGCAGTTGGGGAAATCTAGTGCAATATCGTGCGATTGCGGACAGCGGGAACGGGGGGGACTGGTGCGCGCGCGCAGTCCCGCACCAAAGCCGCCGCGCACGGCACGGAGCCGGGCGGTCGTTGCGGGATCCGTGCACCCGCACCATGGTATGCTCCGCCGTCGGCGAACCACGCTTGTGGCATGCTCCTCCGTTGGCGAACTACCCTTCCAGACGACTCTCATGAACTACACCGCGGCCCACATCGCAGCCCTGCTCGAAGGCGAGGTCATCGGCGACGGCAACGTCGCGCTCAGTGGCTTCAGCTCCGCGGACCTGGCCGGTCCCGGGGACCTGACCTTCGCGGAAAAGGACACCCACTTCGCGGCCGCTGACACCAGCGCGGCGTCCGCCATTCTGGTGGCCGGCGCCTTCACGTCGCAAAGCAAGGTCATCATCCGCGTCTCGAACGCGCGGGTGGCCGCGGCCCGCGTGCTGCCGCTCTTCTTCCCGCCTGAAGAACTTTCCGCCGGCGTTCATCCGAGCGCGGTCATCGCGCCAACGGCCCGCGTGGATGCCACGGCGCACGTCGGCCCGGGATGTGTCATTGGGGAGGGCGTCGCGATCGGCGCCCGCTCCGCCCTGCTCGGCGGGAATCACGTCGGGCGCGACTGCCGAGTTGGCGATGACGTGCGGCTGTTCCCGCATGTCGTGCTGTACGAGCGCACCCAGATCGGCGATCGCGTGGCGATCCATGCCGGGACGGTGATCGGTTCGGACGGCTACGGCTACGTCTTCGATCAGGGCCGGCATCGCAAGGTCCTCCAGGTCGGCAACGTCACCATCGGGGACGACGTGGAGATCGGGGCGAACTGTGCCATCGACCGCGCGGCACTCGGTTCCACCGTGATCGGCAACGGCACGAAGATCGACAATCTCGTGCACATCGCGCACAACGTCGTGTTTGGCGAGCACTGCCTGATCATGGGCCAGTGCGGATTTGCCGGCAGCACGCAATTCGGCAACTACTGCGTCATCGCGTCCCAGTCGGGAGTCACCGGCCATCTCAAGATCGGGCATCAGGTCACGGTGGGCGGAAAGTCGGGCGTCACGCGCGATCTGGCCGACGGACAGACCGTCCTCGGCTACCCCGCGCTGCCCGACAAGCAGGCGAAGCGGCAATGGATCGGGCTGCAGCAGCTGCCGGAGCTCATCGTGCGGATGCGGCAGCTCGAGAAACAGCTGGCGGACGTCACGGCCAAGCTGGGCTGAGCGGACATCTCACCCCGGCGAGCGAATTCCATCTCGCCGGCTGGTTCTACTGCCTTGCCGCGGATGACACGGATGTCGGCGGATGAACACGGATGGAGCTTTGAGGAACCACCCAACGCCGTATCCGTGTTCATCTGCTCCCGATCCGCGTGATCCGTGGCAAAGTAGTTCGTAGTTCCCCTTCCCGCTCGCAAAACCAAAACGGCAGGAAGCCGCGAAGGCCTCCTGCCGTTTGATCCTGCGCAGCCGCGTTACGCGGCCGTCAGCGCGGCGCGGGCCTTGTCGGCGAGCGCGGCAAAGGCGGCCGGGTCCTGAATGGCGATATCGGAGAGGATCTTGCGATCGATCTCGATGCCGGCCTTCATGAGCCCGTTGATGAACGTCGAGTAGTTCATGCCGTTGAGGTGGGCGCCCGCATTGATGCGGATGACCCACAGACGGCGGAACTCGCGCTTCTTGTTCTTGCGGTCCCGGTACGCATAGCGCCAGGCGCGCTCCACCGACTCCTTGGCCGGTCCCCACAGCTTGCTGCGGGCGCCGTAGTACCCCTTGGCCGCCTTCATCACCTGCTTCTTGCGGCGCAGGCGAACCGGATTGCTCTTGACGCGTGGCATGGTCTCTCCTTACGCCGACAGCAGGCGCTTGATGTTCTTCGCCTCGCCGTTCGTGGCGACGATCGCGGCGCGACGCAGGTTGCGCTTCCGCTTGGCGGTCTTCTTGGTCAGGATGTGGCTCTTGTAGGCCTTCAGGCGGCGCACCTTGCCCGTCGCCGTGACGGAAAAGCGCTTCTTGGCCCCTGAATGTCGCTTCATCTTCGGCATATGCCTGCCTCGTTTACTTAGGCGTGAGAATCATGGTCATCGACTTGCCTTCGAGCCGGGCATCCACTTCCACCTTTGCCACGTCTGCAAGGTCGGCTGCCACTCGGTCGACCACCGCCCGTCCCAGTTCGGGGTGGGCAATCTGCCGGCCGCGGAACATCAACGTCACCTTCACCTTATTTCCATCACCCAGGAACCGTCGCGCGTGGCGCGTCTTGGTGTCGAAATCATGGTCCTCGATCCCGGGGCGGTACTTCACTTCCTTCAAGAGGATTACGTGCTGCTTTTTCTTCGCCTGCCGCGCCTGCTTGGCCATCTCGAACTTGTACTTGCCGTAGTCCATGATGCGGACCACCGGCGGACGGGCGAGCGGGGCCACTTCCACGAGATCGAACCCCTGCTCCACCGCGGACGCGAGGGCCGCGTCCACTTCCATGATGCCAAGCTGTGAGCCATCGGCCCCGATCACGCGCACTGGGCTGATGCGAATCTGCCGGTTGACGCGTGGCGGCCGCTTGGTGGTATCCTGAATGACTCGGTACCTCGAGACGGGGAAAACAAAGACGCGAACCCGTTGTTGCCGGATCCGCGCATGGCCAGCACGCGCCCACCATCACGGTGCTCGCGGCTGCTCTCGGGACGCCGGTAGCACACGCGGCAGAATCACCGGTGGCGGACGGGTGGGGCGCGCATTCGCTCGCCCACTTTTCTGGTTGTCCTGTAAAGTTAGCTACACGCTACGGTGAAGTCAACGGGGGTAAGTCGGTGTACCACCAGGATTTGGAAAGGAGGAGCACGGGGTGCGGAGGTTTCGTGCGGAGGAACGAATCTCCGCACCCCGCCCACATCCCTCCTCCGCACTCGCCCCCCGCACTCCGCCCTCATCCCCCGTCCCTCTCAAGGAAGTAGTTCTTCCCGTCATGCCCCGCATACCCCCACGCCACCGTCGCATCATGCTCGAAGATCAGCAGCCACTGCTCCGCCTGCGCCGTTGAGAGCAGCGCCCGCTTCGACTCCAGCGTCCGCAACGGCTCCACGTCGTAGCCCATGATCCACGGCAGCGGCATGTGGATGTGGGTCGGGATCACGTCGCCCAGGTAGCACGCAATCTCATTGCCGCCATCCACCAGGATGCTCTGGTGGTGCGGCGTGTGCCCCGGCGTCGGCAGGGTGCGGATGCCCTTCACGATCTCGGTGGCGCCCTCCACGAGGTCCAGGCGGCCGAGCTCGCGGATGGGCTCCCAGTTGCGCGGAAAGTACGAGGCCGCCGTGCGCTCGTTGGTGTGCATCGCGTAGTGCGCCTCGCCCGCCTGCACCACGAACCGCGCGTTCGGAAAGGCGCTCACCACTCGCCCGTCCCCCTCGATCGTCGTGTTGCCGCCGGCGTGATCGAAATGCAGGTGCGTATTGATGACGAGCGAGATGTCCTCGGGCCGGAAGCCGGCCGCGACGATCGCCGCCTCGAGCATCGTGCGTTGGCCGTTGCCGTCGTTCTCGACGCCGTAGATGTCGAGGAACTTCTGCGTCTCCTTGTTCCCCGCTCCCGTGTCGATCAGCACCAGCCCCGACTCGTGCTCGATGAGCAGGCAGCGCATGCCCATCGGGATCCGGTTGCGGGCGTCGGCGGGAATCTTCTTTTCCCAGAGCGGCTTCGGAACGACGCCGAACATCGCGCCGCCGTCGAGCATTTGCCCGCCGGCCTGGAGGGCGTGGGCAGGATACCGGCCGATCGTACGAGACTGAACCAGCGGGGTGGGAGGAGTCATGACTGCAATTTAATCGGAACGAGGAGGAGGTAGAGGCGTCGCGAGGAGGGACGAGAGTCGGAACGAGGAGAAGGGTCTCTGGCGCGCAAGGGATCTCCCTCCTCGTTCCACCCCTCGTCCCACGTCCCTGAGCCTCTACCTCCTCCTCGTTCCGCTCCTCAGGCCCCCTCCCCCAGCCCCCTATCATCCGCCCACCGCGGCATCGCCGTCCGCCGCTTCCTCACGTATACTCGCCGCGCCATCCACTCCTGTAGCGCCTCCATGCTCTCCACGCCCTGCCGCTCAAGGTCGTGCAGCAGTCCCCGCAGGATGAGCGCCGTGGCGCGCGCATCGCCGAGGGCGCGGTGGCGGTTCTCGATGGGCACGCCGTAGTGCAGCGCGACCGAGTCGAGGTTGCGTCGTGGCAGGTGCGCCAGCAGGCGGCGCGCGAGGCGCACCGTGCACAGCGGCATGCCGTGCAACGCTCCGGGCAGGCCGGCCCGCGCGAACTCCATCCCCAGGAAGCCCCAGTCGAAGGGAGCGTTGTGCGCCACGAACGTCCGTTCGGCCAGCACGCGCGCGAGGTCGTCGGCGATCTCCTCGAATCGGGGCGCGTCGGCGACCATCGCGTCCGAGATGCCGGTGAGCGCCGTGACGCGCCACGGAATCGGGCGCCCGGGATTCACCAGGGTCTGGAATCCCTCGGTGATCGCCCCCTCGTCCACCACCACCGCTGCCACCTCGGTCACCCGGTCGCCGCGTCCGTGGCTGGTCCCGGTGGTCTCGACGTCCACAACGACGAAGCGGCAATTGGCGAACGCCTGCATGCCTGAACGGTACCACGTCGCCGGGGCCCATTCCAGATGAAAGACTCGCTGGTTTCGATTGAGGATATGGACTCAGGATTCCGACTGCGGATGACGAATTCGGACTTCGATTGGCGATCACCGCCGCAATCGCCAATCGCAATCCGCTATCGCGATCCCGAATCGAAATCCTAGGAGTCTGTCGGATGAAAGTGTGATGTGAACCTGGCATTCGCGCGGAATAATTGTACTGTAGCGCCATGGCCAAGACCTTTCGTCCCTACTCGCTCGAGCAGCAGTTGCTGCTGCCCCCCGACCTGCGCACCTGGGTGCCCGAAGGGCACCTCGCGCTCTACGTCAGCGACGTGGTCGACGCGCTGGACCTGTCGGCGATCCTGCGCGTGTACGCGACGGCCGACCCGCGCGGCGGCGTGCCGTACCATCCGGCGATGCTCGTCAAGCTCCTGATCTATGCGTACTGCACCGGAATGCCGTCCTCGCGCCGCATCGAGCGCGCAACGCATGAAGACGTGCCCATGCGCGTGCTCGCCGGCGACCAGCACCCCGACCACGACACCATCGCGGCCTTTCGGAAGCAGCACCTCACCGCGCTGTCCAAGCTCTTCGTGCAAGTGCTGCAGCTCTGCGAGCGTGCGGGCTTGGTGAAGCTGGGGCACGTGGCCCTCGACGGCACGAAAGTGCAGGCGAACGCCTCGAAGCACAAAGCGATGAGTTATGAGCGCATGACAGAGACCGAGCAGCGTTTGCAAGCGGAAGTCACGACCCTGCTGGCCCAGGCCGCCGCGCGGGATGCGAGCGAGGACGCGCAGTACGGACCGGGCCGGCGGGGGGACGAGTTGCCAGCGGAGTTGGCGCGCCGAGAGAGTCGGCTGGTGAAGATTCGCGAGGCGAAGGCCTCGCTCGAAGCCGAAGCTCGGCAGTGGGCGGAGGAAGCGGCGGTCGTGGCCCGGGCGAAGCTCGTCGAGCGGGAGCGGCAGATCGAGGCGACGGGGACACAGCCCGGCGGTCGAGCTCCGGCGGTGCCAGACCCCGCGACGGCGGTCCCGGCGGCGCGGGCGCAGCGGAACTTCACCGATCCCGAGTCGCGCATCATGCGCGATGGGGCGACGAAGGGGTTCGTGCAGGCGTACAACGCGCAGGCGGCGGTGGACAGTCACGCGCAGGTGATTGTGGCCACGGGGGTCACGCAGGCCGCCAACGATGTCCAGCAGTTGGTCCCGATGCTTGAGCAGGTGCAGGCAAATACGGGACGGTGGCCGACTGTGGTGTCGGCAGATGCGGGCTACTACAGCGAGGCCAACGTGACAGCCGCGGCGCTCGCCGCCGTCGATCTCTACATCCCGCCCGACAAGCAAAAGCACGAGCGGTCAGCCGCGTCATTGGCTCCGGTCGCGCCCGGGTCGTCGAGCGACCCAGCACCAGCAGCGCCAGACATATCAGTAGCACCACCACCACCACCACCACCACCACCACCACCACCAGCAGCAGCAGCAGCACCAGCAGCAGCAGCAGCAGCAGCAGCACCACCACCAGCACCAGCAGCACCAGCAGCACCACCACCAGCAGCACCACCACCACCACCACCACCATCATCAGCAGCAGCAGCAGCAGCAGCACTACCAGCAGCAGCTCCACCACCGAGTGTGCGCGAACAGATGCGCGCCAAGGTGCGGACCGTGGAGGGGCGGGCGCTCTACAAAATGCGCAAGGCGATTGCCGAGCCGGTGTTCGGGCAGACGAAGGAACGGCGCGGCTTCCGCCGCTTTGCGCTCCGGGGGCTCTGCAATGTGCGGGCGGAGTGGGACCTGATTTGCCTGACGCACAACGTGCTCAAGCTCTTTCGGGCAGGAGGGCGCCTGAAACCCGCGTAATCACGGACCGGGGCACCACGTGCGTGGACGATGACGGTCCGCCCCCCGCGCGCAGGCATCAACGCGACGCAAATTCAGCATCGCTCCAGCGATGCACACCTTTTCATCCGACAGACTCCTAGGTCAATATCCTCAATCAGCAGGTCAGCCAGCCCGACTCGCGCGCAGCAGCCTCACAAAATCCTCGGGCGTCAGCACTTCAGGCCGCGCCTCGGGATCCAGCCCGGCGGCAGTCACCACGACGCCGGCCGCCTCCGCTCCGAGGTGGCACACGGTGCGCACCACGCGCCGCAGCTGCTTGCGCCGCAGGCCGAACGCCGCCTGCACGAAGGTGCGGTACGCCTCTTCCTCATCTGCTGCGAGCACCGGATCCGGGCGCGGGGTGATGCGCAGCACCGCGCTCTCCACCTTGGGCGGCGGCTGGAACGCCCCCGCCGGCACCTTGAACACGAGTTCCCCCACCGCCACCGACTGCACGTTCACCGAGAGCGCGCCGTACGACTCGCTCCCCGGCGGCGCCACCACACGCTCGGCCACCTCGCGCTGCACCAGATAGACGGCGCGGAGCGGACGTGGTCGCCGGAGCGCGTGAAACAGGATGGGCGTGGTGATGTTGTAGGGCACGTTCCCCGCCACCACGTATGTCCCGCCGGCCAGCGTGCCGAAGTCCACTGTGAGCACGTCTTTCTCGATGACGGTCAGCCGCGCGTCGTCCGCGTAGCGCTCGCGCAGCCGCGGCGCGAGGTCGCGGTCCACCTCAATGGCAATCACCCGCCCGGCACGCTGCATCAGCACGTCGGTGAGCGCCCCCCGCCCCGGCCCGATCTCGATGACCGTCTCGTCCGCCGTGGGCGCGAGCGCGTCCACGATGCGCCCGAGGATGCGCGGATCGGTGAGGAAGTGCTGGCCGAGACGCTTGCGGGGGGCAGGATAAGTGGTCATCGACGGGCTGATGGTAGATGGTGGAAGGTAGAGGGTAGAGTGCGGGTATCTACCGTCTATCATCAACCCTCTACCATCACTCTCGTCCGAAGGACTACCAACGCCTGGTCGTCTCTCGGCGACATCGCCCCCATGTGTCCCTCGACGAGGGCGAAGACGCCGTCCACGATGCGCCATGCCGCTTCCGCGCGGCGCGCCTTCACCACCTCGAGCACCGCGCGTTCGCCGAGCCGCTTCTTCTGCGTGCCACGCTCGTCGCTGATGCCGTCGGTGAAGAGCACCAGCACGTCGTCCGCGTGCCACGACCGCGACGCGGCGTGCGGCGCGTCATCCACCAGGCCCAGCGGCGGGTCGGTGGCGGCGAGCCGCGTCGTCGCGCCGTCGCCGTGCACCACGAAAGCGTGCGGATGTCCCGCGTTGCACCACGTCACCGTGCCGGAGCGCGTGTCGATGATCGCGTAGCACACGGTCATGAACATCTCGGTTTCGCGCAGTTCGTCGGCCAGCGACACGAGCAGCGCGCCGATGGTCGCCGCGGGATCGCGCGACCCGCGCGCGTGGATGGCGGTGGCGCTCATCACGAGCGCCATGATGAGCGCGGCGCGATAGCCGTGGCTCGACACGTCGCCGATCAGCACGCCGACGCGCCCGTCGCCGAGCTGGAACAGGTTGTAGAAGTCGCCGCCCACGCTCTCGGCCGGCGCCACGCGCGCCGCGCAGTCGGCGGTCGGGGCGAGCGACTGCGGCGGCGGCAGCAGTTTCATCTGCAGGTCGTGCGCGAGCGCCATTTCGCGCGTCAGCTCCGCCTGCTCGGCCGAGGCGCGCGCGAGTCGCGTGTTCTGGATGGTGGTCCCCACCTGCGTGGCGATGGCGGAGACGAGCTTCTGGTCGCTCGCCGTGAACGGCTGGCCGCCGCGGCGCCCCGAGAGGTTCACCACGCCCAGCGGCACGCCGCCCTGCGGCGACGCCCACATGATGGGCACGCTGAGCATCGCGCCGCGGCGGATGGGCGCCTCGATCTCGGCGTGCATCGCCCCATCGGCGACCAGCAACGCGTGATGCGTGCGGAAGACGCGCGCCGTCACCGAGTGCGCATCATCGGCCGCGATGTCCGCGAGCGGTCCCGTCGCGCCGAGCACGGCCACGGGGCGCAGCAGGCCGACCGTGCGGTCAATCACGTAGATGGCGCCGCGCCGCGCGCCGACCGTCTCGGAAATCTCGTTGAGGATCGTGCGCGCCGCGTCCTCGAGCGACACGGTGCGCCCGAGGATCTCGCCGATCGAGTAGAGGAGGTTGATCTCCTCGTACCGCTCGGCGAGGTCGGCCGCCGCGTGGCTCACCTCGAGCTGCGAGCGCAGCACCTGCGACGCCACGGGAAGCAGGAGCTTGACGCCAAGCCGCGCCGCCGCCTGGTCGGCGCTCGGGCCCAGCGAGAGCCAGGCCGTGCGCGCGCCGGGAACGCGTGCGACGATCTGCAGGCCGCCGGGCATCTCGAACTCCATCGTCCCTTCGGCGGGGCGGCGCTCGGCGGGCGGCGCGGCCGAGTCGCCGGGGTCGCCGCCCTCCATCTGCAGCGGTTCCTGCGGACCGGGCTGCGCCCAGACCGACGCCGGGCACCCGGTGGCCTCGCGGAAGGCCGACAGGACGGCGTCGAGGTCGCTCACGCGGCGGCGCTCACGCGGCGCGGTCGTCGCTCGACCGGCGCCGCAGGGTCATGCGCACGACATTGCCGCGCGCGCGGTACTGCTCCACGAGGTCCATCAGCCGGCGCATGAGGAACAGGCCGCGCCCGTCCTCGCGCCCCAGGTTGTCGCTGGTAGTGGGGTCCAGCGTGCACGCCTCGAGGTCGAAGCCGATGCCATCATCCTCCACCTCCACGACGAGCGCGTGCGCATCCACCGCCATGCGCACCCGCACGGACTTGGACGCGTCCTCGGCGTTGCCCCGCAGGATGGCGTTGGACAGCGCCTCGGTGAGCGCGACGGGAATATGGAACGCGACGTGCCGGCCGGGAAACGCCGCAGCCTCGCAGCGGCGGACAACCTCCGCCACCACGGCGTCAATGTGACCGATGTCGCTCGGAATCTCGAGCTCGAGCGACAGGGGGCCCTGCCCCATTCAGAAACTCTCGAGTGCGCGGGCGCGGCTCTCGGAGATCTGGAACAGCGTGTCGAGCTTGGTCAGCTCGAACAGCGTCTGCAGGTCGTCGTTCAGGTTGGCGAGGCGCAGGTCACCGCCCGTCTCGCGGATCTTCTTGGCGAGCGACACGAGCACGCCGAGGCCGGAGCTGTCGATGTACGTGGTCTTCTCGAAGTCCACGAGCACCTTGCGGGCGCCGCCCTCGATCTCGTCAATCACTTTCTGCTTCAGCTCCTGGCGGTTGCCAACGATCAGGGTGCCCTCGACTTCGAAGACCGTGACGTCGCCTGCTTTCTTGACCGTAAAGCTCATGTCGGGTGCATCCTCGGGAGGTGGGAACCCTCAGTACGCGCGCCTTTCGGCCGGCGCGCGTGACAGCAGGGCGGTGATGGCCGCCACATCAAAAATGGCATCGGGGCCAGCGCCGCGCGAGAGATCGGAGACCGGAAGTGCCAGCCCCTGCAGGATGGGACCAATGGCCCGGGCTCCCGCCATCTGTTCCACCAGCTTGTACGCGATGTTGCCCGCGTCGAGGTTCGGGAACACGAGCACGTTTGCGGTTCCCGCGACGGCGCTGCCCGGCGCCTTGCGCGCCGCGATAGCCGGCACGAGTGCCGCGTCACCCTGGAGTTCGCCATCCACCACGAGTCCTCGGTCGCGCACGCGGATGATGGCGAGCGCCTCGCGCACCTTCCCCACGGACGCCGACTCGGCGCTCCCTCGCGTGCTGAAGGACAGGAGCGCCACCCGCGGCTCGTCCCCCACGACGCGCCGCCGCGCCTCCGCGGCGGCGATGGCGATGTCCGCGAGTTGCGAAGGGGTTGGGTCGGGCACCACGGCGCAATCGGTGAAGGTGAGCACGACTTCCTCCCCCGCCCCCTGCACCCCACCGTGCCCCTGCACCTCACCCTGCCCCCTTCCCGGGAGAAGCATGTAGAAGGAGGACGAGACAGTGGCGATGCCCGGCGCCGGCCCAATCAACCACAGCGCATACCGCAGCACCTCGGCGGTCGTTCGCACCGCCCCCGCCACGCATCCGTGCACCCCGCGTTCGTGCAGCAGCCACGTCGCGAAAACAAGCGGATCGAGCGCGAGACGCTCGGCCCCTTGCAGCGTGAGCCCCTGGTGCGCCCGGGCGTTGATGAGCGCTTCCACCAGGCGGTCGCCATGCGGGTCGCTCGCCGGGTCCACGCACTCCGCCCCGGTGGCGCGCGCTGCCTCGTGCGTCTCCGGCGCGGCCGGATCGAGCACCAGCACCGGAATCGCCATGCCCTGCTTCCGTAGCCGCCGTGCCACCTCGCGTACCCGCTCGTCCGCCGACTCGGCGAAGGCGAGGCGGCGGGGGATTTCGGAGGCGCGGGAGTGGAGGTCGGAGAGGAAGGGCAAGGTACCGAATGAGTGAATGGTCGTTGGTTCGAACGCGGTTTCTACTGCCTACCACGGATAACACGGAGACCGGGACCCGCTCCTCTAGCCATTCGACTTCGCGAACTTCGCGCGCAACGCGGCAGCTACCGTCGGATGCACGAGGTTTGAAATATCCCCTCCGAACTTCGCCACCTCCCGCACCATCGACGAGCTGATGTACGTCGTGTCGAGCGACGGCACCATGAAGACCGTCTCCATCGTCGGCGCGAGGTGCCGGTTCATCAGGGCCATCTGGTACTCGTACTCGTAGTCGCTCACGGCGCGCAGGCCGCGGATGAGCACCGGAACTTCCAGCTTGAGCGCGAATTCCACGAGCAGGCCCTGGAACGACCGCACGTCCACGCGCGGGTTATTGTCCAGCGCGGCCGTGATGAGCGACTCGCGCTCTTCCACGGTGAACAGCGACTGCTTCTGCACGTTGATCGCGACGGCGACAACCAGGCGATCAACGAACTGCAGCGACCGCTTGATCAGGTCGGTGTGCCCGTTGGTGATCGGGTCGAAGCTGCCAGCGTACAGGGCCACCTTGGGCATGTCAGTCTCTGTAGAAGGTGATCGCCGTGTCCCCGTACCGACGGGTATCGTCGGCCCCGGGCAACGGCTCGCGCGGCGAATGCTCCACGCCAAGAATGTGCGCGAACGCGGCGTCAAGCCAGCGGTCAGCCACGGCGGTGGCCAGCCCTTTCTCATACGGCGGATCGGCGAACGCGAGGTCGAATGCCCCCGCGTCGAGCGTCCGCACGAACTTCACGGCGTCGGCGCGAACGACCGTCACGCGCTCCCCCGCCCCCAGCGCCTCCACGTTCTTGCGCAGCGCGGCAATGGCGCGCGGGTCGCTCTCCACGAACGTTGCCTCCGCCGCACCGCGCGACAGCGCCTCGAGCCCCAGCGCGCCTGACCCCGCAAAGAGGTCGAGCACACGCGCTCCGGCGATGGTCGGCTGGAGGATGCTCATCCACGCCTCGCGCGCACGATCGGTGGTCGGGCGCGTCGTACGCCCCGAAGGCGCCGCCAACCGGCGACCACGCCATTCGCCTGCGATGATCCTCACCGGGAGACTCCCCCCTCCCCCCTCACCCCAATCTCCACTCCTCCCCCCTCCTTAGCCCCTGCACCACTCCCCTTCCTATTCTGTCCTGAAATCCACCACCTGAACCTGCAACACACTCGTCCCCCTAAACTCATTCCGGTCCAGCTTGTATGCGATCTCGAGTGAACCGCCGCGCGCCGCAACGAGTTCCGGCACGCGGTGCGCCACGCCCCATCCCACCGCGTCCATGGGTCCGCGCGACGTTGCCAGGCGCATCTTCACGCCGTCGGCACCGATGCGATCGGGCCCGCCGACGATCTTCACGCCCCGCGCCGAGAAGACGGGCCCCGGATTGCCGATGCCGCACGGCTCCAGGTGGCGGAGCAGCTTCTCCAGGTCGTCGGTGGCCTCCTCGAGCGGCAGCGCGAGATCCACCCTGAGCTGCGGCACGAGGTCGTCGCTCGTCAGCCGCTCGCGCGCCACGTCGTTGAATCGCTCCGTGAACGCGTCCAGCCGGCCCGCCTCGATCGTGAGCCCCGCGGCGGCCTTGTGCCCGCCATGCCTGATCAGCAGGTCATCGCACGCCTGCAGCGCGGCGTGCAGGTCGAAGGCGGGAATCGAGCGCCCCGACCCCTTGCCGATGCCGTCCTGCACCGCGATGAGCACCGCGGGGCGCCCCGTCTGCTCCACCACGCGAGACGCGACGATGCCGATGACCCCCGGGTGCCATTGCGCGCCGTGGAGCACGATGCCCCACGTGTCGTCGAGGTCGAACGCGTTCGCGCCGCGCAGCGCCTCGTCCAGAATGCGCCGGTCGAGCTCCTGCCGCTCCCGGTTCAGCTCCTCGCACCGGCGCGCCAGCTGGTTGGCCTCGTCCTCACGCTCGCTCATCAGCAGTTGCACGCCCTCAATGGCGCGGCCGATGCGCCCGAGCGCGTTGAGCCGCGGCGCGAGGATGAAGCCCACGCGTCCCGCCGTGATCTCCTTGGCGTCAAGTCCCGCCGCGCGCACCAGCGCGCGCAACCCGGCGCTCTTCGACTCGCGGATCAGTGGCAGGCCGCGGCGCACGAAGATGCGGTTCTCGCCGCGCAGCGGCGCCACGTCGGCCACCGTGGCGAGCGCCACGAGGTCGAGCATGTTGAGCACCACGTTCTCGTTGCCGCCCACCGCACGCGTCAGCGCCATCGCCAGCTTGAACGCCACGCCCACGGCGGCCAGATCCTTGTCGGGCGACGTGTCGTCCACCCGCCGCGGGTTCAGCACCGCATGCGCCGGCGGCAGCGGGCCGCCCGGCAGGTGATGGTCCGTGATGATGACGTCCACCCCTGCCCCCTGCAGGTCTGTCACCGCCGCCACCGCGCTCGTGCCGCAGTCGCACGTCAGTACCACGCGGGCTCCCGCATCGAGCGCCGCGCGCACGCCGGCCGGGCCGAGGTCGTAGCCGTCGGTCATGCGGTCGGGAATGAACGGCGTCACGTTGGCGCCAAGGGCGCGCAAGGCGCGCGTCATGAGCGTGGTGGAACACATTCCGTCCACGTCGTAGTCGCCGTGGACGAGGACCTTCTCGCCGTCGGTGATGGCCCGCTGCAGCCGTGCCACGGCAACGTCGAGATCGGCGAGCGCTTCGGCGGCATGCAGTTGCTCGAATTGCGGGCGCAGGTAGCGCCGTGCAGCGTCCTCGGCCGCCATGCCGCGCGCCACGAGGAGCGCGCAGAGCGCCTCAGGAAGGTTGAGCGAGCGCTGCAGCGCCTGCACGGCGACGGCATCGGGTTGCGGCGTGCGCAGCCAGCGCGCCGCGGCGCGCCGGCGGGGCAACAAGGGGGCGGTCATGCGGCTACGCTGGGCCCGTCCGGGCGGATCGCATCACCGTTATTCCGCGAAGTACATCAGGACGCCGCACGCCTCGCAGACGTCAATGCCGCCATGGCTCGACATCTGGTTGCGGCGCTGCATCGGAATCGCGGTGTCGCATGCCCCGCACGCCGTTCCCTTCACGGCCCACGCCGCCTGCGTGCGCCGGCGGATGCGGATCTTGTCGTACTTGCCGAGCAGCGGCAGCGGCACCTGCTTCGCCTTCTCGTCGCGCTTGGCGCGCGCCGTGGCCAGCTCGCCGTCCAGCGCCGCCTGCGTCGCGCCCACCTCGGTGCGCGCGTCCGACTGCTCGGCTTCGCACGCGTCGAGCGCGCCCTGGTGCGTGTGCAGCGCGGCGCGCGCCTCTTCGAGCCGCCGGTTGATGGCCACCAGCTCCGACTCCTCGGTGGCCACGATGCGCCGCGCCTCCTCCATCTGCGCCACCGCCGCGGTCGCCTGCCGCATCGTCTTCACCGCATCCATCTGCGCCTGGTTGCGGTCAATCAGCGCCTTGTGCTCCGTGATCTTCTCGCGAAGGTGCGCCTGCTTCTTCTCCTCGGCCGTCACCAGCACCTGCGCGCGCTCCACCTCGTTCGCGATGCGCGTCCGGCGCTGGTCGAGCTCCTTCAGCCGCGGCTGGAGCGCCGCGAGCCGCTCCTCGAGTCCGTGGATCTCCAGATCATCCGCCTGCACCGCCAACAACGCTTCCAGTTCCTGCTGCACTGATCCTCCCCCGTGTCGCGGCGCTCAGGGGCGCCGATACCCCTTCCAACCCGTCGCGCCCATGTGGCGCAGTTCGTTGTGCAACCGTTGCTTCTCGGCAATCAGCCGGTCCTTCTGGTCTCCCGTCGCCAGCGGGGTCACGCGGTCCAGTTCGGCCATGCGGTCGCGCATGGACCGTTCGCGCAGGCGGCGCAGCGCGTCTTCCATGCTCGCCTGCGGGTTCATCATGCTCTCGGGCGTGTCGAGCATCTCCTCCGCCATCTGCACCACCCACGGCTCGAGACGGTCGGCCAGCCACGTCACGAGCGCGCCGCCGTGCAATTCATGGTCCGCCGCGCACAGCGCGTCATACATCTCGCGGTACACCGGGTCGCGCAGTCCCGACGGCGCGCGTTCCTGGTCGTCTGCGTCGTGCCATTCCGGCCGGTCCGCGTCGTCCTCGCTCAGGCGTTCCACCCCTTCGATGACCGCGTCGGCCAGTGCGCGATGCAGCAGCATCACGCGCACGAGGTCGCGTTCCGACGACGACGCTTCCACCGTGCTCTTGTACGGGCCACTCGGCCCCGGCGCTGGAGGAGGCGGCGCATCCTCCTCGGCGTCGCGCGGGCGGCGCGCGGCCGGAGGCGGCGGCGCAAGGCGCGCGCGCCGCGTGTGCCCCGCGTCGAGTTCGCGCGCCAGCACGCCGCGGTCCACCTTGGCCGCCTCGGCGGCGCGCGCCAGGTACATCTCACGCGTCAGCAGGTCCTTGGCCGCACGAATGGTCGGCAGCAGCGCATCGAGCGCGCGCCGCTTGCGCTGCAGGTCGGCGAACCAGCCGCCGCGCTCCAGCAGCTGCACCTTGCGGTCGAACACGTCGAGCGAACTGGCGAGCAGCTTTTCCATCGCCTCGCGTCCGTGCGCGCGCACGTACGTGTCCGGGTCGTCCCCCTCGGGCATCGTCACCACGCGCACCGCCACGCCCTGCGCCAGCAGCACGTCGGCCGCGCGAAATGTCGCCTTCTGTCCGGGTCCGTCGCTGTCGTAGGCGATGAACACGGTCTTGGCGTTGCGCCGCAGCAGCTCGGCCTGCCCCTCGGTGAGCGAGGTCCCCAGCGGCGCCACCACCGGCTCGATGCCGGCAGCCGCCATGCGCACGACGTCGAAGTACCCCTCCACGAGAATGGCGCGCTCCTCGCGACGGATCGCGCCGCGCGCCTTGTGGAGTCCGTAGAGCGTGAGCCCCTTGTGGAACGCGTCCGTCTCCGAGCTGTTGAGGTACTTCGGCTCGCCCGGGCCCATCAGGCGGCCGCCGAAGCCGACGACGTGCGACGACACGTCGTGGATCGAGAACATCAGCCGGTCGCGGAATCGCGGCCTCGGCTCGTCTTCATCTTCGCGCTTCACCAGCAGCCCCGCCTGCAGCAGCCGGCCGGAGTCCCATCCCAGCGTCGCCATGTGTTCGCGCAGCACGCCCAGCTCGCGCGGCGCGTAGCCAAGGTCCCAGTCGTCCGCGACCTCGCGCGTGATCGCGCGCGACGCGAGGTACTCGCGGGCGTGGACGCCGCGCTCGTCGTCCCACAGCCGCGCCCGGAACCAGGCCGCCGCCGTGGCGTTGATCTCCCACAGCGGCTCGCGCGGGTCGGGTCCCTCGCGCTGCGCGGTGACCTCGCGCACCTCGATGCCCGCCTTTTCGCCCACGTACTTCACCGCCTCGGCGAACGTGAGGCCCAGCCGCTTCTGCACGAAGGTGAAGACGTTGCCTTTTTCGCCGCAGACGAAGCAGGTGTACCCGCCCCTCGGCATCACCGAGAAGTTGTTGTTGGTCCCCTGATGAAACGGGCACGGGCCGCGAAAGACCGAGCCCACGCGCTTGAGGCGCACGTGCTCGCTGATGATCGCCACGATGTCCGCGGCCTCGCGGACCCGTTCGACGTCTTCGTCGGGAATCATGCCAGCTGCACCACGGTGACTCCTGCCCCTCCCTCGTTCCACGCGCCGAGCCGCGACGCCTTCACGCGCGGGTCTTGCTTCACCATCTGCCCCACTCTCTCCCGCAGCGCCCCTGTTCCTTTGCCGTGAATGATCCGCAGTTCAGCGAGATCGGCGCGCAGCGCGCTGTCAATCGCCTGCAGCACCGCGTCCTCCACCTCGCCGATGCGCATGCCGCGTACGTCCACCTCGGGCTTGGCCTCCACCTCGGGAATGTCGCCGAGGTACGCCACGGCCGTTTCGCGGTCGCGCCGGTGCCGGTCGCTGATGCGCGTGAGGGTCGCGGTGGGGACGGTGAGCTTGAGCGCCCCAACCACCACCAGCGCTTCCTTGCCGCGCAGCTCCAGCAATTGGCCCGCCTTGCCGCCCAGTGTGGAGACTGCCACCGTGTCGCCCGCGGCGAGCGGGCGATCTGAGCGGGCGCCCTTTTCGCGCGCTGCGCGCAGGCGCTGTTCCGCATCGGCCTTGGCCTCGGCCTGCTCCTGCTGATCGAGGCTGTCGAGCGCCTCGCGCTCCTGCGCGGCCCGCTGTTCCAGTCCGCGCCGCGCCGCGCTCGCCGCCGCCTCGAGCCCGGCCGCGCCCGCGTCCTTGAGCGACGCGATCATCTTCTCCAGGTCGGCACGCGCGTCGAGCAGGTAGCGCCGCGCGTCGTGTCGCGACGCGCGCTCCAGCTCGCGCTCCCGGCGTCGCAGCTCGCCCTCGCGCTCGGCGAGCCGGCGCCCGCGCTGCTGCACGTCGGCCTCGTCGGCCTGCAGCCGCGCCATCAGCGTTGCGCTCTCGCGATCGCGCACCTCGAGCGTTTCGAGCAGGCGGTGCACGTCGCGCTCCACCGTGGGCACGCGCTCCTCGGCGCGCACAATCACCTCGGCCGGCATCTCCAGACGGCGCGCAATGCTCAGGCCGTACGATCGTCCCGGGATTCCCTTGATGAGCCGGTACGTGGGCGCCAGTGCCACCGCGTCGAACTGCAGCGACGCGTTCACCACGCCCGGCACTTCCTGCGCCAGCTCCTTGAGCGCGCCCAGGTGCGTGGTGGCGATGGTCATCGTGCCGCGCGCGGTGAGTGTCTCGAGAATGGCGCCGCCCAGCGCCGCCCCTTCGAGCGGATCGGTGCCTGATCCCAGCTCGTCCACGAGCACGAGCGAGTCGGCCGTCGCGTCCTTCACGATCTCGATGAGGTTCTTCAGGTGCGCGCTGAACGTCGAGAGCGACGCCTCGATGCTCTGCTCGTCGCCGATGTCGGCAAAGACGCCGTCGAAGGCGGCCAGCCGGCTCTCCGGCCCCACCGGCGCGGGAATGCCGCTCTGCGCCATCAGCGACAGCAGGGCGAGCGCCTTGAGCAGCACCGTCTTGCCGCCCGTGTTGGGCCCCGACACCAGCAGCGTGCGCTCGCCTGGCCGCATCTCCAGGTCGAACGGCACCACCTCGTCACCGCGCGAGAGCAGCAGCGGGTGGCGACCGTTGTAGATCGCAAATCCGTCAGCCGGTGCGCCCAGCGGGGCCGGCGAGCAGCGGGCGGCCAGCGCGTACTTCGCGCGCGCCGCGAGGGCGTCCAGCGCGACGAGCGCCTCGAGCGACAATTCGAGCGCGGCGTGATGTGGACGGAGCGCGTCGGTGAATTCGTGGAGGATGCGCTCGATCTCGCGCTGCTCCTCGATGGCCATCTCGCGGATGCGGTTCCCCGCCTCCACGGCGGCCGGCGGCTCGATGAAGACGGTGGCGCCGCTCGCGCTCGTGTCGTGCACGATGCCGCCGGCATGCCTGGCCCCCTCGCGACGCACGGGAATCACATACCGGCCGTTGCGCACCGTCACCGAGGCGTCGCTCACCTGATGATGCGGCTCGAGCTTGGCCATCAGCCGTTCGAGCAGGCGCACCAGCTCGCCCTCGGCGCCGGCCATTTCGCGGCGCAGGCGGCGCAGCGCCGGGGATGCATCGTCGCGCACCAGTCCATCGTCGTCGAGCGCCTTCTCCAGCTTGCGCTCCAGCTCCGCATCGCGCGCCATCACGTCGGCGTACTGCACGAGCAGGGCGCGCGTCATCGGGCTCACGTGATCAGCGTAGATCGCGTCGCGCGTGCGGCGCGCCGCGCCCAGCAGGCGCCCCGCGTCGCACAGCGAGAGGCCATCGAGCGTGGTACCCGGAATGCGGAGCCGCGCCAACGCGGCGGTGAGATCGGGAATCACCTCCCCCTGCCACCCCTCCTCCGCGCTGACCAGCGTCCGCATGGCCTCCACACGCGCGTGTTCGGCGCGCACCGCGTCGAGGTCGAGCGACGGGGCGAGCGAGCGCACGCGCGCCGCGCCCAGCGCCGAGTGCGCGTACCCCGCGACGACGTCGAGGACGCGCGGGAACTCGAGAACGCCCAGCGCGTGGGGACGAAAAAACCCGACCGGGCGATCGAGATCGCCTGTTCGGGCTTGTCCGGATACCACGTTGGGAGGTGTCACTCCGACTTGCCGAGCTCCTCGCGAACCACGCGGTTGATCATGCCGCCATCGGCGCGCCCCTTGAACCTGGGCATCACCGCGCCCATCACCGGTCCGACACCGTTGACGCCGGCCGCGATGGCCGCCCGCACGGCGTCGCGGACATCGTCCTCGCTGGCCAAGGCGGGGAGGTAGCGCTCGAGCGCCACCACTTCCGCCGCTTCCTGCGCCGCCAGTTCTGCGCGACCTGCCTTCTCGAACGCCTCCACCGACTCGCGGCGCTTCTTCACGCCCTTGCGCAGCACGTCGATGACGTCGTCATCGGTGAGGGCGCGTTTGAGTTCAATCTCGCGGTTCTTGGTATCCGAGAGGATCGTCCCCAAGACGAGCGTGAGCGGCTTGTCCTGGGCCTTGCGCGCGGCATTCAGCTCCGCGGCGAGGCGATCCTGCAGCGGAGGCATCTAACCGGATCGGGTGCGACGATTCTTGCGCATCGCCGCGTTCATCTTGCGCTTGCGGCGTTCGCTCGGCTTTTCATAGTGGCGATGCTTGCGCAGGTCCGACAGGATCCCGGCCTTTTCGCACTTCTTCTTGAAGCGCTTGAGCGCCCGTTCGAAGTTTTCGTCGTCATGGATGATGACTTCCGACAATTACGATCTCCCCCCTTCGTGGCGATTGCGCGCCGGCTGGAGCGATAGGTGATAACCTTTAAATATAGACAGGATGGCGAGTTAGAAGCAAGGCCAGAGAGACATCGGAACGAGGAGGGGGTAGAGGCTTAGCCAGGAGGAACGAGGGGCGGAACGAGGAGGGCGATCTTCAGGGCGCACCTGAGACCTCCCTCCCCGTTCCGACTCTCGTCCCTCGTCCCTTCGCCTCTACCTCCTCCTCGTTCCGAACTCCAGCCCGCCACCTCCTCTTGAGAGTACCGAGTTCTCGTCTACTCTGACCCCTGCTTCTTGACCCGCGGCATGGCCAATCGTGACGCCTCGATGCTCACGTCGATCCACTGCTCGGTCAGCGTCTTGAAGCGCTTGTAGGCGGCAATCTGCCGGCGGATGTCCGCCACGCACTCCGGCCGAATATACTCGGTGTGGCTCTTCATGGCCCGGGTATAGCTGATCTGCCAGTAAGCCCCGCGCTTGCCCTGCGGGTCCTTGTATTGCCGGCTCAGGGAGCCCGGCCGCATCGGACCGATCAGTGCCAACGCCGCCTTGATCCGTCCAATCCGTCGTGCGAGGGCCCGCCTGCGGGTCTCGTGCATTCGTGCTCCGTGGTGTGCCGTTCAGGTTGATAGGACAGCATATATATGCTATCCTATCCAGGTGGAGGGGTGAAGTCACCCTGGGGGCGGAGGAACCCGCCGATGCTCTGGAGACACTGGTGGCACGTCGTCCGTCACTTGCGGGGCGCCTGCCCGCGCGAACGAACCTTTCGGTGGATGGTCGTCTGTCTGGCCGGGATGACGATCCGGACGGACCTGTTGGGTGTGACCAGCGTCGTCCGCGGCTTGGGGCTCTGCGCGGCCTGCTATGACCGACTCCTCGATCTCCTGCACAGCCCGGCGTTGCAGCTCGACACGCTCACCCGGCTCTGGTGCGGCGTCGTCTGTGTCCAACCCGGCCTCCTGCGGGTCGGGGGCCGCCTCGTGCTCGTCGGCGATGGCCTCAAGGTCGCCAAGGCGGGCAAGCAGATGCCGGGCGTCAAGAAGCTCCATCAAACCTCCGAGTCCACCACCAAGCCGGAGTACCTCTTCGGCCATTCCTGCCAAGCCGTCGCGGTGTTGCTGCAGGCCGCGGCCAGCGTCGTCGCTGTCCCGTTGGCGGGGCGCATCCACGAAGGGGTGGTCTTCTCCAATCGCGACCAGCGCACCCTGCTCGACAAGATGATCGCGCTGATCAACGCCCTGCAGATCGGTGAACCCTTCGTCTTTGTGGCCGATGCGTATTACGCCACCGGCAAGGTCGTCCACGGCCTGCTCGCCACGGGCAACCACCTGGTCACGCGCGTCAAGAAGAATGCGGTGGCCTACGCGCCGCCCCCAGCGCCCAATACCTCCGCGCCCAGACGACGCGGGCGGCCTCGCACGTATGGGGACAAGATCCGCGTCGCCTCCCTATTGACCGATGACGACGCCCTGTCGGTCGGGCGCCGCTGGACATCATCCGCCTCTACGGACTGCGGTTCAAGATCGAGCGGTCCTTCAAGCAGGCGCTGCGCGTCGTCGGGGCCTATGCCTATCATTTCTGGATGGCGACCATGACGCCCCTCACCCGCAAGAGCGGCGACCAGTATCTCCATCGCAAGACGGCTGCCTACCGCGCCGCCGTCCGCCGCAAGCTGGCGGCCTATCATCGGCACATCCAACTCGGCCTCATCGCCCAAGGCGTGCTGCACCTGCTCGCCGCCACGGTGCCCGCACTCGTCTGGCGATCGTTCGGCTCCTAGCTGCGCACGATCCGACCGGGGCTCGCCCCCTCCGAACAGGTCGTGGCCATCGCCCTGCGCGAGAGCCTGCCGCATTTTCTCGCGGATGAGGCCTACGCGTCCATCCTTACGAAATTCCTGCGCGCGCGGATCGATCTCACCCGCGCCGAGGGCATCCGATTGATCGCGTAACGACCATTCCCTCAGAAAACGGTACTCTCAAGCTCCTCACCCTTTCCCGAAATCCGGTGTAGCAGTCAGCGATGCCCTCCGCCCTCCCCTCCAAATCAGTTTTCATCGACCCCTCCGGCCGCCGTTGGCGGCGCGTGCGCCGTGTGGCCGTGGGCATCGGCGCCATCTCGACCCTGCTCGCACTCGGGTTGATGATCAGCATACTCGTCCCCCCGCTCCTGCCCTCCATTCAGTCGGCGCGCGTCGCCGTGGGGGGTGGGCGCCGCAATGGGTTTACCAACTCGCGCCGTGAACGGGCGCGGCTGAGCGCCCGCCGGCGCCTCACGGCGGCGCTCGCGTTGCGCCCCGCCCCGCAGGCCCAGCGTCCGGAGCACCTCGCCGTTGCGCGCGACGCCGCGCGCGAGGCCCCCCGCCCCGCCCTACCGCGCGCGGCCAACCCGGCGCGGCCGCCGCTCGTCGTCGGGTTCAACGTCAAGTGGGACGACAACTCGTTTGCGGCGTACCGCGCGCATGCCGACGCGCTCGACTGGGTCGTGAGCGAGTGGATCTTCGTGGCCGACCAGGGCGACTCGCTGCGCCTCGACGTGGATCCACGGGTGCTCTTCGCCAACCAGATGCTCCCACCGGCCACGCGCCCGCGCATCCTCGCGATGGTGAGCAACTTCGATTCGCGCTCGGGGGTCTTTGCCACGCACGGCCTGCGCCGCCTCCTCACGCACCCCGACGCGCGACACCGCGCCATCGCCCGACTCGCCGCGGTCGCCCGACAATACGCGCTGGCCGGCATTACCATCGATTTCGAGGAAGTCCCCGACGACCTCGCCGACGACTGGGTGCGGTTCCTTCGTGACCTGCGCGCCGCGCTTGCGCCTGCCGGACGGATGGTCACCGCCACTATCGGCGCAGGCGTGGACGCGACGACCGCACGCGCCGTCGCCGCATCGTGCGACTACGTCTTCGTGATGCTCTACGACGAGCATTTCGGACGCGGCGAACCGGGGCCGGTCGCCAGCCAGGCGTGGTACGACACGAATGCCGCCACGCTGTCGGCGGCCGTCGGGCCGGCCAAGGCGATACTCGCCCTCGGCGCCTTCGGCTACGACTGGAGCGACGCGGGGGGCCGCCTGCACGGCCGCGCCGTCACCTTTCAGGAGATGATCAGCACGGTGCGCGAGCGCCGCAGCACCGTGCACTTCGACTCCGTGTCGCTCAATCCCTACGTCGCGTGGGATGACCCCGACAGCACGAGCCACGTGGCGTGGTTCCTGGACGCCGCCACGGGATGGAATCACCTGGGCACGGTGTCGCGCCTGCATGCGGCGGGCGTCGCGCTCTGGCGGCTGGGCGCCGAGGATCCCTCGCTGTGGGCGCTGCTCGACCGTCACACGGCCACCACGGAGCCGGCGGCGATCACCCGGATTCCGGCCGGCTACCAGGTGGAGTTCCAAGGCGACGGCGAACTGCTGCGCCTGCGCGCGCCACCGGCGGGCGGCACGCGCACGGTGCAGCTCGACCCGACCCGTGGCCTCATCGTCGCCGAGTCGCTCACGACGCTGCCGTCGCCGTGGATCATCGAGCGCTTCGGCGCCTCCGAAGGCAAGGTGGCGCTGACGTTCGACGATGGCCCGGACGCGCGCTGGACGCCGGCGATTCTCGATACGCTGCGCAGTCGCGGCGCCGTCGCGACGTTCTTTGTGGTCGGCCGCGACGCCGACGATCGCCCCGGTCTCCTGCGCCGCATCTATCGCGAAGGCCACGAAATCGGCAACCACACGTACACGCACCGCAACCTGTCGCTCACCGCGCCGTGGGTGGGGCGGCTCGAACTCGTGGCCACCGAACGGCTCATCGAGACGCTGCTGGGCCGTCGCACCGTGCTCTTCCGCCCGCCGTACTTCGGCGATGCCGAACCCACCACGGCCGAAGAACTCGATCCGGTGGCGATGGCCACCGCATTGGGGTACGTGTCGGTGGGCCTGCGGATCGATTCCGAAGACTGGCGGCTCCGGAACCCTGGTGCAATCATCGCCGAAACCCTGCGCAAGCGACGCGACGGGAACAGCATCGTGCTCATGCACGACGGCGGCGGCGATCGCGCCGCCACCGTGGCGGCGCTCGGTCCGATCATCGACTCACTCAAGGCGCGCGGCGACACGCTGGTGCTCGCCTCGGAACTCGCCGGCGTCACGCGCGACGAGGCCATGCCGCCGCTGCCGCGGCGCTCCACCGCCCAGCGATCGGTGGACCTGCTCGCCTTCGGCGCCATCGGCGCGCTGGACTGGGGCCTGTACTGGCTCTTCTTCGCCGCCGTCATCCTTGGCGTCGGACGGCTCGTCTTCATTCTTGTGCTCGCGCTGATTCAGCGCGGGCGCGGCACGCGTGCGCCGCCCGCGAACTTTGCGCCGCCCGTGACCGTCATCGTTCCCGCCTTCCGCGAGGCCAAGGTCATCGAGCGCACCGTCCACTCCCTGCTGGCGCAGCGCTACCCGGGCGCGCTCGACGTGGTGGTGGTGGATGATGGATCGCCCGACGACACCTATGCGGTGGCGCGCCGCGCGTTCGACGGCAACGCGCGCGTCGCCGTCTACTCCAAGCCCAACGGCGGCAAGGCGAGCGCATTGAATTACGGCATCGCGCGCGCCTCGGCCAACATCGTCATCTGCCTGGATGCCGACACGCTCTTCGAGCGGCAGGCCGTCGTCGAACTCGTCGCCCCGCTGGCCGACCCTGCCGTGGGAGCGGTGGCGGGCAACGCCAAGGTGGGCAACCGCCTGAACCTCGTCACGCGCTGGCAGGCGCTGGAGTACGTCACCAGCCAGAATCTCGACCGCCGCGCCTTTGCCCTGCTCGACTGCATCACCGTCGTGCCCGGCGCCGTGGGGGCGTGGCGCAAGGAGCTGGTCGTTTCCGCCGGCGGCTTCAGCGACGACACGCTGGCCGAGGACCAGGACCTGACCATCGCGGTGCACCGCGCCGGCTATTCGGTGGCATACGCCGAGCGCGCGGTCGCGTGGACCGAGGCGCCGGACACGCTGCGCGGCCTCGCCCGTCAGCGCTTCCGCTGGTCGTTCGGCACGCTGCAGTGCGCGTGGAAGCACCGCGACGCGTTGTTCAACCCCGCGTACGGCACGGTGGGCATGGTCGCCCTGCCCAACACGTGGCTCTTTCAGCTGATCCTCACCGCGCTCTCGCCGCTCGCCGACCTGCTCTTTGCGTGGGGGCTCATTTCCGCGTGGATGACCTGGCAGTCGTTCGGGGAGTCCTACGCGCTGGTCGACCTGTACCAGATCCTGCTCTTCTATGCCGTCTTCCTGGTGGCCGATTGGCTTGGCGCGGTGATTGCCTTCATAATGGAACCTGACGAGGAGTATTCCCTCACCTGGCTGATCGTGCTGCAGCGATTCGCGTATCGGCAGGTGATGTACTGGGTGGTGGTGCGGTCGTTCGTGGCGGCGGTGCGCGGCCGCACCGTGGGCTGGGGATCGCTGGAACGGAAGGCGACCGTGGAGGCGAACAGATAGGTGTCCGCGCCGTGCGCGTACGGCGCCCGGCGCGGACATTCCAACCGGCATGCGAAACTTCTTCCGCAACTCGCGCCTCGCGCTCGGCGTTCTTGCCGGGGCTCTCGTGTTTTGCCTGGCGCTCTGGTCGCTGCACCACGAGCTGGCGACGCTGCATTATCGGGACATTCGCCTCGCGCTGCGCGCCGTCCCGGGTGCGCGCCTCCTCACTGGCCTCGCGCTCACGGCACTCGGCTACGCGGCGCTCATCAGCTACGACTGGCTGGCCCTGCGCTACGTGCAGCGCGCGCTCGCCCTGCGGCGCGTCGCCTTCGTGAGCTTCGTGGCCTACGCGCTCTCACAGTCGCTGGGCTTCCATATGCTGCTCGGCGGGTCGCTGCGCTATCGCTTCTACTCGGCGTGGGGCCTGTCGAGCGCCGACATCGCGCTGGCCGTCGGCTTCAACGCGGTGACATTCTGGCTTGGCGTGCTCAGCATCGGCGGCGCGGTCCTGCTGCTCGAGCCCCGCGCCACGCCCGACCTGCTCGGCCTCCCCGTGACGTCGCTCGCCGTCGTTGGCGCGCTGCTGCTGCTGCTCGTGCTCGGCTACCTCGCGGCGAGTGCATTGCGTCGCGCACCGCTGCGGGTGAAGGGGTGGGAGTTCACCCTCCCGCGCCCCGCACTGGCCGCCGCGCAGGTGGCCGCGTCGTCGTTCGACTGGGTGGCGGCCGGCGCCGTGCTGTTCGCGCTGCTGCCGGGCGACCATCCGGTGCCATTCGGCGCCTTCCTCACCGCCTTCCTGCTCGCGCAGGTCGTCGGGCTCGTGAGCCACGTGCCGGGCGGCATCGGCATCTTCGAGACCGTCATCGTGGTGCTCCTGAAGGACGAGATTCCGGCGGCCGGGCTCGTCGGCGCCCTGCTGGCGTATCGCGCCGTGTACTATCTCGTTCCGCTTGGCGCCGCCCTCGCACTGCTCGCGGCGCATGAGGTGGCGCGCGCCCGCCACGGCATCGCACGTGCGGCACAGGTGGCGGGGCGGTGGGTGCCGGGCGTGGTGCCGTCCGTGCTGGCGCTGACGATCTTCGTCTCGGGCACCATCCTGCTGATGTCGGGCGCCACGCCGGGCGTGCGGTCCCGACTCCACTGGCTGGCTGACATCCTGCCGCTCGCGATCATCGAGCTGTCGCACTTCACGGCGAGTCTGGCGGGTGCGGCGCTGCTGCTGCTCGCCTGGGGCCTTGGCCGCCGGCTCGATGCGGCGTGGTGGCTGACGAGCGCCGCCCTCGTGGCCGGCATCGTCGCGTCGCTGCTCAAGGGCGGCGATTTCGAGGAAGCGCTCTTTCTGGCGCTGGTGCTCACCGCGCTGGTGCCGGCGCGCCGGCATTTCTATCGCCGCGCCTCGATGACGAGCGGGGTCTTCTCCCCCGGCTGGACCGCCGCCATCACGCTCGCCGTCGGCACCACCTTCTGGCTGGGGCTCTTCGCGTACAAGCACGTGGACTACAGTCACGACTTGTGGTGGGAATTCGCCGTGCGCGGTGACGCGCCGCGCTTCCTGCGCGCGTCGGTCGGCGTCATGGGCCTGCTGCTCGTGGTGGCCCTGCAGCGGCTGCTGCGCCCTGCCCCACCGCAGTTCGCCCCGCCCGACGATGCCGTGCTCGAGCGCGTCGCCGCCGTCGTGCACCGTTCCCCCGATGTGCATGCGAACCTGGCGCTGCTCGGCGACAAGTCGCTGCTCTTCAGCGAGGCCGGCAACGCTTTCGTGATGTACGGCGTCGCCGGGCGTTCGTTCATTTCGTGCGGCGATCCGGTGGGGGCGCCGCGCGAACGCCAGGAGCTTGCGTGGCGCTTTCGTGAACTCGCCGACCGGCACGGGTCGGCCACCGTGTTCTACGAAGTGCGCATGCACAACCTGCCGCTCTACCTCGACCTCGGGCTTTCGCTCCTCAAGCTCGGCGAAGAGGCGCGCGTGCCCCTCGCCGACTTCTCGCTGCAGGGGGGCGCGCGCAAGGGCATGCGGCGCGTGGTCAATCAGGTAGAAAAGGACGGCGGCGCGTTCGGCATCGTCCCCGTGGACGACGTCCCTGCACTGCTCCCCGAGCTGCGCGAGGTCTCCGACGAATGGCTCTCGGCCAAGCGCGTGCGCGAGAAGGGATTCTCACTCGGCTATTTCAGCGAATCGTATCTCCGCCGCTTTCCGATGGCGGTGGTGCGGCGCGAGGGGCGCGTCGTCGCGTTCGCCAATGTCCTGCGCGGTCAGCCCGGCGACGAGATTACGGTGGACCTGATGCGCTACTCATCGCAGGCGCCTGACAACGTGATGGAGTACCTGTTCATTCAGTTGATGCTGCACGGCCGCGCCGAGGGGTTCGGACATTTCAACCTCGGCATGGCGCCGCTGGCCGGCCTCGAGAACCGCGCGCTCGCGCCGCTCTGGAATCGCATCGGCGCCTTCGTGTACCGGTTCGGCGAGAACTTCTACAACTTCCAGGGACTGCGCGAGTACAAGGAGAAGTTCGATCCCGTCTGGGAGCCCCGATATCTCGCCTCGCCCGGCGGGCTCATGCTGCCGCGGATTCTCACCAACGTCGCCTCGCTCATCGCCGGCGGCGTCACTGGGATCGTGACGAAATGAGCGTCCGCATCGCCCGCATCACCCAAGGCGCACGCGGCGCCCTCCTGCTGCTCGCGCTGATGGTCGCGAGTTCCACAGCGCGCGCGCAGGCGGCCGCGCTCGCCGACCTGCCGCTCACCGAGGTGCCCGCGACCGGCGCGGGGCGGTTCTTCGCCGTCTTCCTCACCGGCGATGGCGGCTGGGTGGCGCTCGACGAGGGCGTGTCGGCGCAGTTGGCGGCCGCGGGCATCCCGGTGGTCGGCTTCAACCAGCGCGCCTACCTGTGGACCGCAAAGACGCCCGACCAGGCCGCCGCCGATCTCGCACGCATTATCACCGCGTACCGCGCGAAATGGCATCGCGATTCGGTGCTTGTCATCGGCTACTCACGCGGCGCCGGTGTCGCGCCCTTCGCCGTGAACCGCCTCCCGCCGCACCTGCGCGGGATCGTTGCGGCCGTGGTGCTCATCGGCAGCGAGAGGACGGCCAGCTTTCATTTCCGGATGCGCGACCTGCTGCGCACCGCGCCTACACCGGACGATGTGCCGCTGCTCCCCGAGATTCACCGGCTCGGCACCACGCCACTACTCTGCTTCTACGGCGAGGATGAGACGAACACCATCTGTCCCGACCTCGCGCCGCCGGCGGTGGTAGTGAAGATGAGCGGTGGACATCACCTGGATGGGGCGTACGGGGAAATTGGGAGGACGATTCTAGCACTCGTGAGATAACGGAACGAGGAAGCGGTAGAGGCTCAGCAAGGAGGGACGAGGGGCGGAACGAGGAGGGTGGTTTTTCGGGGCGCACTCGAGACCTCCCGCCCCGTTCCGCCCCTCGTCCCTCGTCCCTACGCCTCTACCGCCTCCTCGTTCCGAACGCCGTACGCCTCTACCGCCTCCTCGTTCCGAACGCCGTACGCCTCTACCTCCTCCTCGTTCCGACCTCCCGTCCCTCTTATCTCATCAAGGGCCGCAGTGCCATCTGCCCCTTCCGCGAGAAATCAGTCGATTTCTGCAGCAGCCGTGCCGCCTCCTGCGGCGCATGGAACCCCACGCTGTTCTCCGCTTCCACGAAGTCCAGCAGGAACTGCGCCTGGCGCTGGTAATCCTGCGCCTTCTTCAGTGCCGCGCTGGTGGAGTCGGTCTTCCGGACCGTCGCCGCGTCGGCGATGAGTTCGAGCAGGGCGTCCATCGCCATGTTGCGCATGCCGAACGTGCGGTCCTGGATGAGCGTCACGCGCCCCTTGAGTTCCTCTTCCGACTGCTTGTGGCACGTCTGGCAGGCGCGGTTCACCATCAGCATCGGGCTCTGCACGTGGTGGTCGCTGATCTTCTGCGCCCCCGCGCGCTGGAACGGCATGTGGCAGTCGGCGCAGGCCACGCCGCTCCTGGCGTGGATGCCCTGGCTGAACAGCTCGAACTCCGGGTGCTGCGCCTTGAGCGCCGGCGCGCCCGACGCCGTATGCACCCAGTCCTTGTGCCCGTCCTTCTGGTAGTAGGCGAGGATCGAGTCGCCGGCGAGCCCGTTGGCCCACGGGTACGTGAGGCGCTTGTCGGGGCCCTTGAAGTAGTACTCCACGTGGCACTGTCCACAGACGTAGCTGCGCATCTCGGCGCGCGTCGCTTGCGTGTTCACGTCGTAGTTCGCGATGCCGAGTGAGGCCTTGTAGGCGCGAATCCCTTCCATGAACGCCGGGCGCGTGATGCGCAGCGCCATCGAGGCCGGATCGTGGCAGTCCACGCATGATACCGGATGCTTCCCCGTCTCCTTGAGCGCGTCGAAGTACGGCAGCTTGTTGAGCGCCTCGAACCCCTTCATCACGTCGCCGTTGCCGAGCCGGATCATCGAGGCGTACGTCGAGGCGTGGCAGTTGATGCACGTCCCCGGCTGCTTCACGACCTGCTGCCGCTCCGTGTACATCTGGTCGGTGAGCATGTACGCGTGCCCGCGCTCCTCGCGGAAGTCCTTGGCGAACGCGTACCCCGCCCACATCTGCACCAGCCGCGGGTCCTCCTCGAGCCGCGACTGCGAGACGACCTCGCGCGGGTCGCGCGTCGTGGGCGCTTGCGGCATCGCCTCGCTGCCGCCGTAGCGCGTGCGCACCATGTCGACGGTGCGCAGGTAGCCGTCGTACTGCAGGGGGAAGTTCTTCCCCCACAGCGCGGCGTCGGTCGTCGTGTCGGTGAGCTCGACGACACGATAGAACGGGTTGCGCGCCTCGTCCTGCTTGCGCGTGATGTCGCGCAGCATGAAGCCCGCGAGAATGGCCGCAAGGCCGAACGCGACGGCAACGAGAATCAGCGTCAGCATCGTGACGCCGCGGCGGGAACGAACGAACATGGGAGGAATCTCCATCGAGGATCGACAATCAGGAATCACAATCACATCCACCATCTACTACCTACCATCTACCATCACCATCCGCCTCACCGTACCCAGTGTCCGACGTAGCGGTGGCAGGCAATACAATCGAGCGCGTCGTCGCCAGCGGCCGCATGCCCCACGCGCGCCCCCGGCGTCATGCCCGCGGCCAGGTCCGCATGACAGCTCAGGCAGGCGTCCTGCGTGACGCGGCGGTTCTTGGCGCGGATGCGCAGCGGATCGGGGTGCCGCCCGGTCGTGAAGTTCATGGAGTGCACGAAGCCGTTCTCGCCCTTCACCAGGTACTTGTGCACCGCATTGTCATGCGGGGCGTGGCAGTCGTTGCACACCGCCACATGGCGATGACTCGACTTCTCCCACGCGGCGAAGTGCTCGCGCATCACGTGGCAATTGGCGCAGGCCGCGGCGTCGTTGGTCAGGTACGAGTAGCCCTTGGCGGCGATGAACGTGTAGCCGCCCAAGCCGCCGGCCGTGCCGAGCGTCGCGGCGATCACGAACAGGATCCACTTGGTCATCGGTCAGCTGCCCGGGAAGGCACGCCGGGCGTCGTCATCATCGGTCGCCCTCGTACCGTGGCTGCGAATGCGGCGTGCGTCATCACTCAGCGGGTAAACGTAGTCTCGAGATACACAAAGCGCGCATCGCGCGAGCCGCTGTACGCCCCTTTCACCACGGCGCCACCGCGCGCCGCGGCGCCGTAGAGTTCCACGACGAGCCGCTTGTGCGCCTGCCAGGCGATGGACAGATCGGAGACGCGGGCAAGCGACGTCGAAGTGCTCGACGGACGCCCCGTGTAGCCGAAGACGCGCGCGTCGAAGGCACCACCGCCAAGGTACCACAGGTCCGATGACTCGGTGAGGCTCAGGTCGTGCATCCCGGCGCGCAGCGTTACCTTGGCGTGCGGCTTGGCCTGCACCGTCACGAACGCCTCGGACGAGTTCATCATGTTGTAGAACGGAAAGCGCGCGTAGACCCGGGGGGTCGGCAGCACCTGGAAGAAGGTCCCGTGCCGGTTGTCGGCCGATGCGTCGTCGCCGCTCGTCTGCAGCCAGCCGGCCCGCAGCCAGGTTCCCCACGGCAGGGCGCCGTGCTGGAAGCCCGCCTCGACCGCGGCGGCGTGCGCCGCATGGTTCAGCCGCCCCCAGTTGCCGCCCTGCACCGCCCCCCACGCCAGCGCGTCGAACTTCGACGCGCCCACCTTTCGCACCACCGCCCAGTGCCCTCCGACGGTCAGGACCTCCACGCGGCGGCGATCCGCGTTGCGGGCCGCGGCCGTGCGGTTATCCGTGGGGACGGTGCCGCGGTCGTCGGCGTACCAGAGACCGAAGAGCCGCATGTCCTGCTCGCTCGTCGCCGAACGTGCGCCGCGCGACAGCGCCGCATACGCCATGTCCACGCGCAGCCCCGGCTGCGCGTCCACGCGGAAGGCGCCCGCCGTCGGGCGCATGGCGGCTAGCGTGACGTTCTTGCCGCGCCAGTCGGCCGCGAAGTGCGCACCGTCAAACGCGCGCCCCACCGCCGAGAAGCCGAACGGGCCGATGAGCCGCTGCCCGATGCGCTGCGCCTTCAGCGCCGCGAGCGACGGATCGGCGGCCGCGCGCTCCGCGCCGTCGCCAAGCTCGAACCGGCCCACGCGCAGCGACTTGCCAGCGTCCGCCCATCGCACGAAGGCTTGCTTGACGAAGAGGCCCGTGACCGACTGCTTCGCGTCGTTGGCGGCGTAGAGCGTGCTGCCGAGTCCCAGTTGCCCGGCCGGCGCTGGCAGCGTGGCGTCGTCCGGCAGGCCCAGCAGCACCGGCACCGCCGCTTCGAGACGCCACTGCCAGCGTCCGGAGGCGCGCGCCGCCGCCACCCGCGCCAGCGCGTGCGCGTACGAGTACTCGCCCGCGGGGCCGGCATCAAACCAGTCCCATGACTCCGCGCGCACGCGCACCGATGCCGAGAGCGTCACCGGCGTCGCGGCCGCGCCAGTCGCCGCCGGCGCCTGCTGTGAAAACAACGGAGCGGCGAACACGATCGCCGCGAATGGGCCAAGTCGAAGAGGCTGCATCATCTGCTCCCGCAGGTTGAATCGCTGCACGGAGACAAAATAGGCAGATGAGATACCAGTTCAATAGGGCGGGCGTTTACGAGGTGTCGGAGAAGTTCCTCCTCGTTCCACCCCTCGTCCCCCCTCGCCAAGCCTCTACCTCCTCCCCGTTCCGTCAGTCAAAGATGCACAGCACATCCTGCCCCCCATCAACGTTTGGCACCACGACTTCGATGCGCCCGTTCCGCCAGTTGGCGACCATCACGCTCGAGTAGTAGTCATGCGGGCGGTAGTAGTTCAGCCAGAGCGTGCGGCCGTCGTTCTCGTACGTCCCCGCGTACGCGCGGGTCGACTCGTAGAACTGGCCGTTGGCCATCCATTCGCGCACCTCGACGAGCAGGGCGTACGAGTGATCGCGGCGCAGCGTCAGCGTGCCGCGCGTCACCTCGACCCGCAGGCTCCCCGGGAGGCTGCCGCCGCTGATGATGGTTGGCACCGGGCGGTTGTTGGCGTAGGCCAGGTAGTACGTCCCGCGGTCCCAGTACGGCGAGAAGGGATCGTCGTAGCAGGCGCTGAGCATCGCGGCCACGACCGCGAGCGGCACGACGCGCGTCAGCGCGCGAGTCACACGAGTCAGTGTCATGAGGCCTCCGTGGTTTTGAGGACGGCCTTGTGGCCGCATCCCACAGAGGGTGCAACGATGATGCCACACCGCGGCACGCTGACACGGCAGATTTGTGTCACCTGCCGGTGACAGGGCGTGTCGCTTTCGCGGGAAGGGTGCGCATTGGCGCGGCCCTTCGTCCTCCCGACACGACAGCGCGTGTCACTCCAGTACGGTTTCGAAACGACGTCACTGCCCCGCTCGAGTTCCTTGACGGCGGCGCAACGCGCGCGGCGCGCCCGTCTCAGCGCACGATTCCCGCCGCCCACTCCACGGCGTCTTCGATCATCGGGCCAGCAATGAAGAGCCGTTTCATCGAGTGCGAGGCCAGCGGAATCACCACGCGTCGCGTGCCGGGACGCGACGCCATCAGCAGTGAATCGACGCGGCGCAGCCGGTCGTTGGCGCCGCGCACGAGCGCCACGTGCACGTCGCCGCGGATGGCACGCAGCACCGAGTCCACGGCGAAGCTCCCCGGCTCCGTCGGCTCGCCAAAGGCGAGATCGGAGGCCGTGACCCTCAGGTGGCCGCGCGCCCCGGGCGACAGCGCGACAACGCCGCGAAGGCGAGGCGGCGGACGGTCGGCCGCCATCCAGAGCGCCACCTCCGCGCCGACGGAATGCCCGGCCACCACAACCGGCACGGCCGTGTCGCCGAGTTCGCGCTCCGCCCGCGCCATCAGGTCTGCCATCGCCGTGCGGAACGCTTCCGCCCTCGTCGAAGCCGACGCGCGCGGCTGCGCGGCCAGCCACGCCCGCAGGTCGAGGCCCACTACGTCCACGCCGCGCCGCGCGAGCGAGGCCGCCAGTCGCTGCTGCGCGCCCCAGAATCCCACGTCGTTGCCGAAGAACCAGACGAACACGCGTGCGATGTCGGCGCGGTACACGCGTATCGGCGCCGCCCGCAGCACCGCATCCCGCGCGACGTAGTTCGGCGGCGCCCCCGCATCGTCCCTGAACTCCCACGCGGCGATAGCCGCCGCGATGGCCACGAGGGCCACTGTCGCCAAAGTCAGACGTGCGACCCAGCGTCTCGAGGAACTCCGCGTGCTGTCCACCCCCTCCCCCCTCACCCCTCTCTCCACTCCTCTCCCCTTCTTAGCCGCTGCACCCCTCCCCCTCCTATCCTGGCGGCCATCCCTGCTCCCGTCCGCCGAGCAGGTGCGCATGCAGGTGAAAGACCGTCTGCCCCGCCTCGGCGTTGGTGTTGATCACCACGCGATACCCGCGCTCGGCGATCCCCTCCTTGGCCGCCAGGTCGCGCGCGAACGCCAGCACGCGCCCCGCCAGCGCGGGATCCGTCATCTGGTTCAGCGACGGCACGTGCGCCTTGGGTATCACCAGAATATGCGTCGGCGCCTGCGGGTTGATGTCCCGAAAGGCGAGGCAATGCTCGTCTTCGGCAACGATGGTCGCGGGGATTTCCTTCGCCACGATTCTGCAGAAAAGACAACGCATGATTGGTCCTCAGGTGGGAGGAGGAGGGGTGCAGCGGTTTAGGAGGGGGACGAGTGGAGCGATGGGTGAGGGGGGAGGAGACCCTCGTTCTCCTCCCTCCGCACTCCACTCTTCACTCCTCCTGAACCCCTGCACTCCTCCCCTAACCCCTGCTCGCCCTCGCTATCGCCAACGCCGCAACCCCTGCCGTCTCAAACCGCAGCACGGACGTCCCCACCGACGCCGGCGCGAATCCCGCCGCCACGAACTGCTCGATTTCCGACTCCTCGAGCCCGCCCTCGGGCCCAAGCACGACGGTCACCGGGACGTCCGGCTCGCTCTGGATCAGCGACACGATGGGCGCGCCGCTCTGTGCGAGGACGAGTCGCACGCCGCCGGGAGCGGCGGCAATGCACGTCTCGACCGTCGCGTCGGGGAACGGCACCGGAAGCCACGCGCCTCCCGATTGCTCCAGCGCCGCGGCCATGCGCGCGCGCAGCCGTTGCTGGAACGTGGGGCCCTCGCCGCGCGGCGAGACGCTCTTCGAACGGCGGAACATCACCGGCCGCCAGCTCGTCGCGCCGAGCTCAGTGCACTTCTCGCCCAGCCAGAGCATGCGCTCGCGATCGGCAATCGGGACGATCAGGTGCACCGGCGGCAGCGGCTCCGTGAACTCGCAGCTGTCCACCTGCACGAGCGCGTTGCGCTTGGCGATGCGGATCACCGTTCCCAGGCCCCGCGACCCTTGCCCGTCCGCCAGTCGCACCGGCGCACCCGGTTCGAGTCGCAGCACGCGCATGTGGTGCGCGGCGTCTTCACCGAGCGAGAGGCTGGATTCTGCCGCCAGTTGGTCTGTCGTTATGAAAGTTGGGAGGGACACGAGGGTGATGGCGGATGGCGGATGGCAGATGGCGGATTACCACAATTGCAACACCATCTAAACTTGCCGCGCACTCACTCAATCAGCAAAGCCTCCTGCCGTCCTCTGCCGTTCTCCGCCGTTCTCCGCCGTCCTCCGCCGTTCTCTCCACCACCACCGCCCACCACTCCCCCTCGCTCGTCTCGCGCGTCACGCGCCAGCGGCCAGCGGCCTCGATCGCGGCGAGCACGCTCTCGCGCTCTGTCACCAGGATGCCGCTGAAGATTGCCGCGCCGCCGGCCGGCACGGCGGCGCCGATGGCCGGCAGCAGCACGGTGATCACGCTCGACAGGATGTTCGCCAGCACCACGCGCACGGGGGCGACGAGCGGCAGCAGCACCGCCGCATCGCCCTCGAGCACCCTCACGCGATCCCCCACGCCGTTCGCCGCGACGTTCTGCTCGGCGTTGTTGATGGCGTCGGGGTCGAGTTCGATGGCCGCCACGCGCGTGGCGCCCAGCTTGGCCGCCGCGATCGCGAGCACGGCCGATCCCGCGCCGAGGTCGACCACCGTGTCGCCCGCGCGAATCACGCCGTCCATCAGGCGCACGACGCACCGCGTCGTCTCGTGCTCGCCGGTGCCGAACGCCATCTCGGGGTCAATCACCACCGTGCGCGCCGCATCGCGTCCCTCGGCGAGCCACGGCGGTACGATGGCGAGGGCGCCCAGTTCGTGCGCGCCGATGCGCGAGCGCCACGCGGAACTCCAGTCGACCTCAGGGAGTTCGCCGATCTCCACGACACACGCCGGATCCACCGCCCGCGCCGCCTCGACGAACGCGTCGAGGTGCGCGCGCGCATGCGCCTCGTCGAGCACCGTGACCAGCGCCTCGCCGTCCTCCTGCAGCCCCTGTGCGCCGGTAGCGAAGAGAGCGGAGCTGAGACCATCGCGGAGGGCGGGCGCGGAGGGGAGGATGGAGAGGCGGGTCAGTGGCATGCGTCCAGGAGACTGAGGATTTGGACCTAGGATTGCGATTGAGGACTCCGATGCAGGAGTTCGACCAGCGATGGCACCCATAATCGCAAATCGCAATCATGAATCGCAATCATAGATCGGAATCCTAAGTCCATATCCTCAATCTGCAGTTCAAGCGCCAAGCACTTCCCTCATCTTGTCCCAGAATCCCTTCTCCCTCCCCAGCGGCGGCTTCTCCTGCACCTCCTGCAGCCGCCGCACCAGCTTCTCCTCTTCCGCGCTCATCGTCTTGGGCGTCCACGCCTGCACGCGCACCTGCAGGTCGCCGGTGCCGCTCGCGTTCACGCGCGGCAGGCCGCGCCCGCGCAGCTGGAACACCTGGCCGCTCTGCGTCCCCGGCGGCACGCGCAGGCTCAGCGGGCCGAGCACGCCCGGCACCTCGATGTCGGCGCCCAGCACCAGCTGCGGGTAGGTGACGAGCACCTCGGTGTAGAGATCCTCGCCGTCGCGCTCGAACCGCTCGTCGTCCTGCACCTCGAAGAGCACGAGCACGTCGCCGCGCGGTCCGCCGCGCACGCCCGCGTTGCCGACGCCGCGCAGGTGCATGTACTGCCCGCTCGCCACACCCGCCGGAACCTTCAACGGGATCTCGTGCTCGCCGCGCTGGCGTCCCTCGCCGCGGCACGACTTGCACGGACGCTCGATCATCGTCCCCTCGCCGCCGCACGTCGGACACGGCGCCACGCTCACGAAGTTGCCGAAGAACGACCGCTGCGCCCGCCGCACCTCGCCGTGCCCGCCGCACGTCACGCAGCGCGTCGGCTTGGTCCCCGGCTCCGCGCCGGCGCCGCGGCACTTCTCGCACGGGTCGAGCAGCTTGAGCTTCACCACCTTGTCCACGCCCGTCGCCACCTCGGCGAGTGTGAGCTTCACCTCGAACTTGACGTCCGCGCCCGCGCTCGGCCCCGTCTGCGGCCGTTGCGCGCCGCCGAAGATGTCGCCGAAGCCGAAATCGCGCATGAAGATATTGAGCGCTTCGGAGAGGTCCACGTGGTGGAACCCGCCGCCGCCACCCGCGCCCCGCAGCCCAGCCTCGCCGTAACGGTCGTACGCGGCCCGCTTCTGCGGGTCCTTGAGCACGTCGTACGCCTCCGTCAGGGCCTTGAACGTCTCCTCGGCCTCCTTGGAGCCGCCGTTCCGGTCGGGATGGTGCTTCATCGCGAGCTTGCGGTACGCCTGCTTGATGTCGTCGTCGCTCGCGTTGCGTTCGACGCCGAGTACCTGGTAGAAATCAGCCATCGGATTGCATGTCGGGGAGGGAGAGCACGTAATCGACAGTCGCAAGGACGTGCTTGACACTCACGCGCTCGACGCACGGGCGTGGTTCGCCCGCACGATGGGGAAGAGAACAGTAACCACGGCAGCGGAAACACGGCATCTCGTCGACCATTGACGCCACGTGCACGCGACGGCTGACTTCGCCCAGTGACGCCGGGTACGGCACAAACCGCTCCCAATGCCAGCCACCGGCAATGCAGATCACGCGGACACCCGTCGCGGCGGCCAAGTGCACGGCCGCCGTGTCGTTGGTCACCACGAGCCGCGATCTGCCCACGGCAGCGGCGAGTTCCGCCACCGTCGTGCGTCCTGCGAGGTTGATCGCGCTTGGCACCACGTCCAGGATCGCGCGCGCCAGCGGTGCGTCGCTCTCGGCACCGAGCACCCATGGCAGCCAGCCCGTGCGCTCGTGAATGGCCCGCGCAACGGCGGCAAAGTGCGACGCCGGCCAGCGGTGTTCGGCCACGCTCGCGCCGGGAAAGACGACGAAGGCGCTGACACCGGGCGGCACGCCGGCAGCTGCCCCTCCCGGCGCGCCGCCCTTCGGGCCCGCTGTCACGCGTAGCGACGGACGCGGCACGCGCTCAAGGGACACGCCCAGCGCGCGCAGGAACTCAGCGTGGCGATCCGACTCGTGCATCGGCTGCGCCGTCGTGGAGAGAAGGCGCGTATACCAGGCATCGGCAAACCGCCGCTCGAGCGGCGGAAGCAGCACGTCGTCCCCCATGTCGCCGATGCGCTCCGCCGCGCCTGACCATCGCACGAGACTGTCGCCGAGCATCAGCTCCCGCGTGAAGCGCGGGTTGATGGCCATGCTGAATCCCGCGCCGCGCACGCGCGCGCGCAGGTCGGCGCGATAGCGCCCGTCGTGCTCGAGCGGCCCGCGCGCGACGGGCCACACGTCGTCGGCAATCGTGGCATCGCGCGCCAGCTCCGCCCAGAGCGCGTTTGCCGCGAGCGTCACGTGGGTGTCCGGTCCGAGCCAGGCGCGCAGCACGCGCGCCGCGCCCGTCCAAAGCGCGAAGTCGCCAATCGCGTCGAGCCGCACCACCAGCACCCGGCGCCGCCCCGGCGCCGGCCGCGCCGTGCCCGGGCGCCACTCGCCCAGCACGCGCGCCCAGCGCGCGGCACGCTGCTCGTAGAACCGCAGCGTCTCCGCCACGCGCGCGAGGCCGCCGGGCGCGGCCGCACCGAGCACCGCGCGCGGCATCAGCGTTCGACCACCGCGAACATGACGGGATGCAGCACGTCGGGGTTCAGGTTGACGTCCACGAGGCGACGCAACCGCACCCACCGGTAGTACAGCGCGCGCGCCGCCCGGTGGAGCGTGGCGCGCTTGCCGCGCCACGGCAGGAATTCAAAACCGGCAAAGCGCCACGCGCTGAACCCGGCGGCGCGGAACACCTCCGCAAAACTGGCTTCGGTGAAGCCCGCCGTATGCGTGAAGTCGCCGTACCGGTAGAGCAGGCCGTCGGGGTTCTGCGCGTTCGGCACCTGCACCACAAGCCGGCCGCCCGGCGCCAGCGCCCCGCGCAGCGCGCGCAGCAGCGCCACCGTCTCGTCGCGCGGTACGTGCTCGAGTACGTCGAGGAGCGTGATGAACCCGAACGCCCCCTCGTGCGCCGCAAGCCACGCAATCGTGTCCGTCACCAGCTCCACGCGGTGCCCGCGCTCCCGGCAGACCTCCACCACCTGCGGCGAGAGGTCAATGCCGCTCCCGCCGGTGTATCCCCACTCCGTGAGGCAGTCGAGCCACTCGCCGAGCCCGGGGCCCACGTCGAGCATCGGCGTGGCGCGGTCGGCCGGCAGGAGCGCGCGATAGTTGAACGCGAACCAGTGCGGCTTGAGCGGATGGGGATCGCGCGTGCCGAAGTTGTGCTCGAGGTAGCGGTCGTAGATCTCTTTCATCGCCCCCTCACCCAGGTGATGGCGCGTCGCAGCAGCCGCTGCGCGCGCCCCGCTTCCGGCGCCATCTCGTGCCGCACCCACTCGGCGTCGAGCGTGGCGTCGCACGACACGTGCGTTGCGTGCACCAGCGGAAATGACAGGGGCTGCACGGCCGGCCCCGGAGCGGCGGTCGCACGCGTGTTCGTCGCGGCCGGCCCGAAGCCGATGTTCGCCACGAGATTCGTCGCGGGAATCACGCAAAGGCGCCCCGTCGTCCAAGTGTGCAGCGACACTTGTGCGTCCCAAGTGTCGATGGCTCCTGCCTTGACCGCGTCGAAGAACTGCTCCCACAGCCGTCGCTCCAGCCGGGATCGCGCCGTCCACGCGGCCGTGGCCTTCATCGCCGGCCAGGCGGCCATCGTCACGTCGTAGCCCTCCCACGCGCGCCGCCACGAGGCCCATCCCCAGATGCGCGGGTGCGCCGTGTACCAGTAGCTCGCCCCGCGCGCCCCGTGACCGAGCGCGTTGTACCCGCAGATCATCATTACCCGTTCGTCCTCGGCGAAGCGCTCAAGCAGGGCGTCGCAGTACGGAAAGAACGACGCATCCGGCAGCGTGTCGTCCTCGAGGAAGATCGCTTCCTCGGTGCGCGTGAACACCCACGCGATGCCGCTCGAGATGCGCGCCCGGCAACCGAGGTTCGCGTCGGTGTAGTTGCGCTCCACCTCGCACGGCCAGTCCACTTGCTCCAGCAGGCGGCGCACCGCCGCGCACCGCACCGCTTCGCCCTCACGGTCGGCGCGCGGTCCATCGCAGACCAGGAACAGCCGCGACGGCCGCGCGGCGCGCACCGCCTCGAACACCCGCGCCGTCGTCTCCGGCCGGTTGAAGGCAAACAGGGCGACGGGCGCGCGCAGCATCAGGCGAGGACGTCTTCCACCAGCTGCGATGCATGTCGTACCACCGCAATCACCTTCTCATATGGCATGCGCGTCGGGCCAATCACGCCGATCACGCCGCTCAACGCGCCGGCGCGATACTCCGCCGTCACCACCGTGAGGCCGCCGAGCAGGGCGTTGTCGTGTTCGGACCCGATCGTGATGGACATGCCGCCGGTGGACGAGCGCCGGCGCAGCAGCGTCGCGAGCTGGTTGCCCTTGTCGGTGAGCGCGATCAGCTTGCGCATCGCGTCGCCGCTCGCGAACTCGGGCTTGTCGGCCAGCACCGACGCCTGGCCGAGCACCACGCTCTCCTCGGCGGTGGCCGGGATGTCGAACAGCGCGTTCCCTTCCTGCACGAAGATGTTCAGCAGGTCGCCGCCTTCGACCGTCGTGTGCACGTCGCGCAGGCGCATGCCGAGCGAGTGGCGAATCTCCGAGAGCGACATCCCCGCGAGCCGCTCGTTGAGCACCAGCTGCACCTCGACGAGCACCGTGTCGGCGATCTCGCCGCGCACTTCAATGAAGACCGTGCGCACGGTGCCCCCTTGTAGCGTGAGCACGAGCAGCAGTTTCTCGCTCGACATGCGCACGAGTTCGAGCCGCGTCAGCACGATCAGGTCGAGACGGGGTCCGAGGGCAACGCCAAGTTCCTGCGTGAGTACGCCGAGTGATTGCGCGGTGCGGCGAAGAATGGACTCGATGGCCGAGCCCCCGCCGGCGATGCCGCCGAGCAGGCGCTCGCGGTCCACCGTGGCAAGTTCGGTGACGTGCATCAGCGAGTCCACGTACAGGCGATACGCCTTGTCGGTGGGAACGCGCCCCGCCGAGGTGTGCGGATGCGAGAGGAAGCCCTTCTCCTCAAGGTCCGCCATCGTGTTGCGAATGGTGGCGGGCGAGACCCCGAGCCGGAATCTGCGCGTCAGCGCGCGCGAGCCGGTTGGTTCGGCAGTCTCGACGTATGTCCGAATGATGGCTTCGAGGACGCGTCGCTCGCGTTCGGAGAGCTCGACTGATACCATAAGTTCATTGAATCTAACGAGTTCTGCGATTTGTCAAATTGATGGCTAACGCGGCGCTTGGTGCGTAGCGTGGCCCGCGCAACTGGCCGGGGGTGTGGTCCGGCTCAATTCTCGGGCCTGACTGGGCGCTTCGCGCCCCTTATCGGGCCCTCCAGTATTCGCCGGACCACACCCCCGGCCAAGCTGCGCACACCCTTCAGCCGAAGGGCATTCCCAGCCAGCTACGCTCACCGAGAAACCGCCACCTCACCCGCTCGCCAGCGCTGCGGCCAGCGAATCCATCCGGAGCCAGCCCCGCGGGGTCAGCACAAGCTGGCTGCCTTCCCGCCGGGCCCACCCCGCAGCGATCCAGGGTTCGGCGCGGTGGAGTTCCACCTCCGTCGCCCGCAGGCCGGTGTACGTGCGAAGCCCGAGATAGACCCGCTCGGCGGCGAGCTCCGCCGGCCAGAGGGTCTCGTCGCCTTCCATTGGGTCGCATCCGCCCTCGACGAGATCGAGCCAGCGGACGTAATCGCGGGCATTCCAGCGCCTGGTCTCGCCATCGAATCCGTGCGCCGACGGCCCGAGACCGAGGTATCTGGCACCGCTCCAGTAGGCCGAGTTGTGCCGGGAATCGTCGCCGGGCCGGGCGTAGTTGGAGACCTCATAATGAAGAAATCCGGCCGCCCCGAGCCGCCGATCCGCCTCAAGGAACTCGGCCTCGAATCGTTCCTCGCTCGCCCCCGCCACCCGTCCGTAGTCGGTCCATCGCCCCAAGGGTGTGTGGGGTTCGACCGTCAGTCCATAGACCGAGAGGTGCCCCGGTTCGAGAGAAACAGCTGCTTCAAGGTCGCGCACCCAATCGCGCTTCACGCTGTCAGGGAGGGCAAAGATGAGGTCGAGAGAGAGGCGAGCAATCCCCTCACCGTTCAATATTCTGACAGCGTCGGCTACCTGGGAGACGGTGTGCGTGCGGTGCATCCATTCCAGAACGCCCGCGTCGAATGACTGCACACCGAGGGATACCCGGTTCACTCCGCCGGCTCGCCAGGCCTTCACGACCTCCGCAGTGATGTCCTCCGGGTTGGCCTCGACGGTCACCTCCCCAAGGTCCGACAGCGGTTGCTCAGTGATTGTGGAAATCAGTTTTGTGATGTCTGAGACGGCTACCCCGAGTTTCGATGGGGTACCGCCACCCAGATAGACAGATCCGAGCGGGCCGTCGGACGCTCCGATAGCGCGCGTGACCATTTCTGCCTTAATGGCGTCTATAAAGCGGGTCACCGGAACCTGCTTCCTGACGGCGATCGAGAAGTCGCAGTAGGAGCAACGCCGCGAGCAGAACGGCACGTGGACGTAGACGTGAGGCGGACAGGCTGTCAGGTGAGGATGGCTGGCCATTGGTTCTGCCCAAGCGAGAATGTATGGATGGGGCTCAACAACGCCCATCGAGGCGGCCAGGGCATATAAGGAACTGTGAGCTCACGAAAAGGCAAGGCGACAGCTTCTTGAGAAACACTTGAAGTATCTTCTCAACCACATTCTATGCAATCGTTTATAGAACACATCTAGAAACAACATCAGATGTAACCATGGACTTCGTGAAGCCTCACGCACTGCCTGGAACCACCGATGCTGATTGCTCGAATAAGCGGTGAAACAACGTCTAAAACGTCCCCATTCCCCGATGTCACTATTCTGGGCGGTTCCCATCTCGCCACTCGCGAGCGCCGAGCGGACGGACGTGCTGTCTCATCGCTACGGCCTCCGGCTGACCCGACCGTCCGAACCGAGCCACACTCTTCCCTTCAGTTCGAGCGAAGTCAACACCACACCGGCCTGCCTAACTGACAGTTGACTGTTCAACGCTACCTCATCAACGTAAGCCCCGCCCGAGGGGACACCGGCCAGCACTTCGGCCTCAATCGGCTCCAGGTCAGCGGCCGGCGGCAGGGCAGATGCGTGCACGCCCATGAGCGAAAGGGCGTCCTCGATAGTGCAGATCACCTGCCCGCCGGACCCCAGCAGCCAGTTCGCACCGGCGCTCTGGGGGCTGTCTATGGGCCCCGGGACAGCTGCCACGGCGCGTCCGAGCCCCAGTGCCTGCTCCACCGTGTTCATGGCCCCTGACCTATGCGGGGCTTCAACGACGATCACCAGGCGCGCCAGCGCGGCAATGATTCGGTTGCGGGTGGGGAACGACCCGGCGTGGGCCTTGGACCCCGGCTCCTGCTCGGCGATCAGAAGCCCGGCGGCAGCAATGGACTCATGCAACGCCCGGTGTCCTGGCGGGTAGGCGATGTCCACGCCGGTCCCCAGAATGGCGATTGTCTTTCCACCGCCCCTCAGGGCGCCCCGGTGGGCCGCCGCATCAACCCCCCGCGCCATGCCACTGACCACCGGAACCCCAGCCGCCGCGAAGGCGTAGCCCAGGCTGTCCGCCACCCGCTCTCCGTAGCTGGTCGCCGCGCGGGTCCCCACGATGGCCACCAGCCCCTGCGGGGCGGCCAGCAGGTCCAAGTCCCCCACCAGATGGAGCCGCGCCGGCGGCGAGGCGAGGTCGCCGAGCGAGCTGGGCCATTGGGGCGAGGTCGGGGTCAAGAGTCGGATGTTGAACGCCAATCGCCCCTCCCTCAGCAGATGTGTGCGCGGCGTGGCGCAAATCCAGCTACGCCGCGCCGGCCTTCTTGAGCTCCAGCAACTTCCCCCACCACGCCCGCTTTAGCTCATCCAGCCCCATCCGCGCCGGCGCCGAGATCGAGTACACGCCGAACGCCCCCGGGGCACTGATCTCCGGGACCATCTGCTCGCCCCACAGGTCCAGCTTCGAAAAGACCACGCAGTGCGGCTTGCCCGCGAGTTCCGGCGAATAGGCCGCGATCTCCGCGCGCAGCTTGTCGTACTCCTCCTGCCACTCCATCACGTCAATCGGGATGAGGAAGGCCAGGATGCGCGTGCGCTCGATGTGCCGCAGGAACTGCAGCCCCAGCCCCTTCCCCTCGTGCGCCCCCTCGATGATGCCCGGAATGTCGGCCACCACGAACGTGCGGTGGTCGCTCATCTGCACCACGCCCAGGTTGGGCTGCAGCGTGGTGAACGGGTAGTCGGCGATCTTGGGGCGCGCCGCAGACACCACCGACAGCAGCGTGGACTTGCCCGCATTGGGCTGGCCCACGAGGCCGATGTCGGCGATGAGCTTGAGCTCGAGTTCGAGGGTGCGAACCTGCCCTTCCTCGCCCGGCTGCCACTCGCGCGGCGACTGGTGCGTGGCCGTCACGAAGAAGGCATTGCCCTTCCCGCCGCGGCCGCCCTTGGCCACGATGATCTCGTCGCCGTCGGCGAGGACCTCACCGAGGATTTCGCCGGTGTCCTGGTCCTTGATGACGGTGCCCGCCGGCACGGGCATGACCTCGTCCTTCCCCGAGCGCCCGGTCTTGTTGGACCCCATCCCGTGCTCGCCACGCTCGGCTTTCCACTGATCGCGATAGGTGTAGTCGAGGAGGGTGCCGAGGTTGGTGTCGCCGCGGATGATGACATCGCCGCCGCGCCCGCCGTCGCCACCGTCGGGTCCGCCCATGGGCACGAACTTCTCGCGTCGGAACGAGGTGCACCCGGATCCGCCGGTGCCGGCTTCGACGCGCACGGTGACTCTATCGATGAACATGCTTGCCTTTAGTTGTTCGTTGTCGCGCCGGACTTGTGGAGTTCGCCCGCCCCCTCCCCTCCGAACTCCACTCCTCCCGCCTTCCAAACCCCTGCACGCCTCCTCAAGCCCTACTGCGCCCTGACTTTCGCCCAAAGCGCCACCGCCCGCGCGAGAACCGCCGGATTCACCGTCCCCTCCAGCGCGTCCAGGCTCGCGCCGATCACGTCGTCCGCCACCCCCACGTTGCGCGCGCCGTGCAGGTGCGAGTGCAGCTGCCGGTCCTGCCCCGACGCCACGCACGCCGCCACGATGCAGAGCTCGCGCCGCCCGAGATCGAGCGCCGGGCGGCTGAGGACCTTGCCGTATCCCTCAACGATCATCCAGGCGTCGAGCTCCGGATGCAGCGCGACGATGTTCTGCCGCAGCTTCGAGTAGAACCGTCCATAGACCTTTGCGCAGGTGGCTTCGCCCTCTGCCTGCCATCGGTCGTAGTCCCTGTCCCAAGCCCCCGCACCTCGCCCTGCTCCCTGCCCCTGCCCCTGGCGCGGAGTGCGTCTCCATTCCCTCGCCGCATTCAAAGCCCGCGGAAACCCGCAAAACAGATACGACTGCAGGACCAGCTCCTCCACCCAGCCGTCAGGCGTCCCCGCCGAGGACACCTCTCGCAGCCCGTCGCGGACATCCTGCTCCGAGCCTCCGGCGATGCGCGCCGCGAGACGCACCAGCGCCCGGGTGGGCGAGTCGAACGTCAAGCTAGCAGGGGGAGCCGCCCCATCCGTCATCGAAACAACCCCGTCGGTATCGGGTAAGCGCAGCTGTGGCCGACGCACGAGAAAAGAGAGGAAGCCGCTCTCTGCACCCTGTCTCTCGAGCCTCCTCCTCCATTAAGATACATCATTCACCAGCAGAGCTGACTAATCCCATGAAACTGACCCGACTGACCACGCTGTCCCTGCTCGCCGCCCTCTCCCTCGCCGCGTGCGGGGGTGAGAAGGTGCAACCGGAAGGCGAGAGCACCGATGTGTCGCTGACCCCGGAGCAGCGCGAGGCCAAGAGCGTCGAGGAATACCAGAAGCGCCAGGCGAGCTTCGCCGACTCCGTGCTCGGCAACGCCCGCAGCGTTACCGACGTCGCCAAGAGCTACGGCACGGGCGTCGAGGTCGGCAGCGTGCAGATGCGCGACTCGCTGATGAAGTACGTCGCAGCCACGCCACAGTGCTTCAAGAACGCCCGCGACATGGATCCCTACCTCGCCGGCACCGTCACGTTCTATATCCACATGAGCGTCGTCGGCTCCGACGTCGTCCGCGTGCAGACGAGCGAATGGACGTCGCAGGCCGGCACCGTGGCCGACAAGTGCTTCAACGACGCCGCGACCAATTGGAAGTTTCCGATGGGCATGGCGAAACAGGGGCAGTATGTGTTGCAAGTACAGTTCAAATAGAGAAACAATAGAGAAACAACAGAGAAACAACAGAGAAACAACAGAGAGACAACAGAGAAACAACAGAGGGCGCCCGCGATCTGATCGGAGCGCCCTCATTGCATGCTGTCGTCTTCGATCACCAGACTGCAGTCACTACCTCACTCTGCCTCACTCTGCCTCACTCACCCGAGACCCTCAGTTCACCCACCTTCTCGCCCCTCGTATTCTTGACCGGCCTCTGCACATACTCGGCGAGCTTTTGTGGCAGCTCCGGGAAGACCGCGAGCATCTGCAGCATGGCCACCACCGCCGCGTGCTGGGCGCGGACGGCGCCGTCTTCCACCTTGACGGCGAAGCCGATGCGCCGCTCCGGGATCATCACCGTGTGCACGCCCTCGGCGCCGACCTTGGCGATGACGCGTCCCTGCGTCTCCTGCAGCAGCACGGTGTCGAACCGGTCGGTGCCGCCCACAAGCGTGGGGTGCGCACGGATGGCCTGCGCGATGCGGACCGGCACTTCGTCGCCCGACTCGATGGCGGCGCCGAGCCGCGCGTAGGCAAGCGCCATGCGGTCGAGCGGCAGCGCCATCACCGCCGCGCTGCAGCCGTCCACCGCCACGGCCATGTTGTCGAACGGCACGCCGCTCCAGCACGACACCTCGCCGAGGCAGGCGCGCTGCACCGGGTGTTCGATGCGCTGGTAGCCGTGCGTGGGCCAGCCCATGGTGTGGGCGCGCGCCAGCATCGCCGAGTGCTTGCCCGAGCAGTTGTTGTGCAGGCGCGTGAGCGGCTGGCCGCTCTCGCGCCACAGCCGCGCGCCGCGCCCCGACAGCGGCTCGTGCGGGCCGCAGGCAAGATCGCCTTCCTCGAGGCCGAGTGACCCGAGCATGCGCGCGGCGATCTCGACGTGCTCCGGCTCGCCGCCGTGCGACGCGCAGGCGAGGGCGAGTTCCTCGGGGCCCCACTGCAGCCTGTCGAACCCACCCGACACGAGGAGGGGCATCACCTGGAACGGCTTGGCGCACGAGCGCCACATCGTCACGAGGTGCGGGTCGCGTGCCCCGGCGATGAGCTGGTCACCCTCAACGACGGCGGCGTGCACGCGGTGCCGCGACTCCACGGTGTCGCCGCGCGTGACTTCGACGTCGAGGGGCAATTGGCGCATGCGGGCAATCTAATCGGAAGATGGGCGGCGGCGGCGAGAGGGCGGGCATACCACATTTTGCCCCGTGGAAGCGGATGCCGCCCAGCCCGACCCTTCACACGCTTCAGTCCCGGATCAGTGCTCTCCTCGCTGCTGCATCGCTCGTCCGCCTGGCTCTTTCACGCGGCCGCCGCACTCGACTTCGGCGGCCGCAAGGCGCTCGCCGGTTGGATCATGCACTCAATGCGCCTGCCCGTGGCGTGGCTGCCCGTCATTGCCGGGTTCGGCCGCCTGACCCATCGCAACGAGTTCGAGAGCATCGCCGACAACTTCTTCCGCGGCACGCTCCGCTTTCCTCCGCTGGAGTGGGGCCTGCGCGCCGCGAGCGACCCGCTGGTGATGGACGTGGGCGTCAACCTCGGCGTCACGCTGCGCTGGTGGCTGCACCTCAATTCGCGCACCGAGATCATCGCCGTTGACATGATCCGCGAGGCGCACGAGTTCGCCGCGCGCGTGCTCGACCTTATGGAGCCGCGATGGGCGGCGCAGGTGCACGCGGTGCACGCGGTCGTGTCGGACGCGCCCGGCCGCATGGAGATCGCCTTCGACGACCCGCTCGAGGGGACGAATGCCGCTGACGCGCGGGGAGGGGCCACGCGCCGCGAGGTCGCGGTGCGCACCCTGGACGAGATCTGGGCGGACGCCGGGTCGCGCGACCTGCTCGTGCTGAAGATTGACATCGAGGGAGCCGGGGGGATGGCGCTCCGCGGCGCGGCGCAGATGCTCCGCCGCACGCAGTTCGTCGCCGCCGAGTGGCACGGCCCCGCCGAGCTCGGCCAGATCACGGCGGCCTGCCTCGAGGCGGGCCTTTTGCTCGCGGCGACCAACGACAAGATGGTGTTCTTCGAGCGGACGGCCACGCTGTAGTCGCCGGCGCTATCCGCTAGATCGGTAGAGGCGCTACGAGCTCCGCGCGCGCGGCGACAGCGTCGCGATCACGATCCCACTCAATATCACGGCGCCCCCAACGAACGTCCGCACCGACGGCACCTCGGCGATCGCCGGGACCAGGAAGGCGATGATCCCCGCCCCCACCGGCTCGCCGAGCATCACGAGGCTCACTGTCGGGGCATTCACGTGCTTGAGCGCCCAGTTGAATCCCGTGTGGCCCAGCAGCATCGGCCCCAGCGCGATGGCGGCGAAGATCGTCAGCTCGCGCGGCGGCTGCGGCGCCAGCTGCACGCCCGTGAGCGTCGAGAAGCCCAGCAGGACCACGAAGCACGTGCCATAGACGAGCGTCACGTACGGCCACACGTCCAGCTTGGCCCGCAGCTTCCGCGCCGAGAGGTAGTAGAAGGCCACGGTGAGCGCGCCGAGCAGCGCCAGCATATTGCCGAGCAGCTCTCTTCCCCTGCACCCCACCGTGTCCGTGCCCGTGCACCCCACCGTGTCCGTGCCCGTGCACCCCACCGTGCCCATGCCCCAGAAGTCTCCCCACGCAACCACCACCGCCCCCGAGAGCCCGATGACCGTGCCGAGAATCTGCCGCTGGGTGGGTCGCTCGCCGAGCCAGAGCGCCGAGCCGGCGATCATGGCCACGGGGTGCAGGTTCACCAGCAGCACCGACGCCGCCACCGTGGTCATGCCGAGCGAGGCGATCCAGCTCCAGAAGTGCACCGCGAGAAAGGCCCCGGCCGCGACGGCAATACCGAGGTCCTTGGCGCCAAGTCCCTTCCATTGCCGCCACCCGCGCGTCCAGATGAGAGGGACCGCGACGATGAGGAGCGAGAAGCCCAGGCGCCAGGTGGCGATGGCAAGCGGAGGAGCCTCGCTGAGACGCGCGAGCGGACCGCTGGTAGAAATGCCAAGAAGGGCAATGGCGAGGACCAGGAATAGCACGCTGGGAATATGGCGGGGTTGAGGTGCGGAGGGCAGATTTAGCGGAACGAGGAGGAGGTAGAGGCGCAGGGACGAGTGAAGGGAGTAGCAGGAAGGAGGAGAGCAGCCGCAAGAATCTCCCTCCTCGTTCCGCCCCTCGTCCCTCGTCCCATCGCCTCTACCTCCTCCTCGTTCCGTCTCCTGTCCCTCGTCCCTCGCCTCAATGCGCCGCGATCGTCTCGAATCTCTCCTCGACGCCTCAGCCAACTTGCGCATCGCCGTAGTAGGCGATGCCATGCTGGACATCTATTTGCGCGGCGACGTGGATCGCGTCTCGCCCGAAGCGCCAGTGCCCGTGGTGCGCGTGCGCGACCGCAAGGACGCGCTGGGCGGCGCGGCCAACGTGGCGCAGAACGTTGCCGCGCTCGGCGCGCGCGTTGAGCTGGTGGCAGTGGTGGGTGACGACGACGCCGGCGCGCGGCTCATGCAGATGCTCGCCGCGATGGGCGGCGACACGCGCGGGCTCGTGCAGACGGCGCGGCCGACGACAACCAAGACGCGCATCCTCGCGCGGTCGCAGCAGCTCCTGCGCGTGGACGAGGAAGTGGACAGCGACTGCCTCGACAGTGAAGTCGAGGCGCTCCTCGCGGCGATTGGTCGCGCCGTGGCCGACGCCGACGCGCTGGTGCTCGAGGACTACAACAAGGGCGTGCTCGTGGCGCCGGTCATTGCGCGCGCCATTGCGCAGGCGCGCATCAAGGGCATCCCGGTGGTGGTGGACCCCAAGTACCACAATTTCTTCGCTTATAAGGGCGCCACTGTCTTCAAGCCGAACCGCCGTGAGCTCGAGGCCGCGCTCGGCGCCGCCGTGGATCTCGAGCATCCGGATGCGCTGCCGATCGTTCTCGAGCGGCTTGGCGTGCAGAATCTGCTGCTGACGCTGAGCGAGAAGGGGATGGCGTTGGTGCAGACGGGAGACGGAAGACGGAAGACTGGCGGCGCGCGGGGCACCGACGTGCGCATCGACCGTATTCCCACCACGGCGCGCGAGGTGTACGACGTCGTCGGCGCGGGCGACACGGTGACGGCCTACCTGGCGGCGATGCTGGCGGCCGGTGCCACCGCGCTCGAGGCGGCGGTCATCGCCAACTACGCCGCCGGCGTGGAAGTCGGCAAGCTCGGTGCGGCAACGGCAAGCCCCGCCGAGGTACTCGAGGCGTTCGACGGCCACACGTCGTAGCGCTCGCGCGCCCTTCCGGGGGTGTGCGCGCAAACCACACCCCACCCGGTTCGCACGCCGCCGATCATGCACGCCCGACAGGCGTGAAGCGCCCGTCCTGATCGGGATAGGGAGTAGGAGAGGATAGCTCTCCTACTTCCCTCCCACACCACCGGACATGCGGGTCCGCATCCGGCGGTTCGGTGAGTTGAGGTTACGTGGGACCCAAGCGCGGGACGCCGAGTGCGTCGAAGTACCGCGATGGAAATGCCGCGTGCAGTGCGCCATGCGCCGCCATCGCCCACCAGCGCCGACAGTGCGCCGCCGCCGCTCGCGCCACGCGCTCCGGGACTCCCCGGGTGCGCAGGAGTCGAAACAGCGTCGTGCCCCGTTTGCTCTGTTTGACGATGAGCATTCGCAATCGACGGTGGAGCCATTGATCCACGTCGGCGAAGATGCCCGGCGTGTCCGCGAGATGAAAGTACGCCTTCCAGCCCAAGAGATAGCTCCGCAGCACTCGCACCACGTGCCTGATGCTGCGTCCGCCGTTCCGGGACGTGATGTCCCGGACGCGTTCCTGCATGGTCTTCAGGGCCTTCGGTGCCACGCGACGTTTCACGATCTTCCCCGGCGCTACCCAGAAACGGTAGCCCAGAAACGGTCGGTCCCATACCCGTGCCACCGCACTCTTGGTCCCGTTGACGCGGAGCTTGAGCGTCGCGTAGAGGGCGACCAGCCCCTCCATGACCCGGTCTGCCGCTCGCTTCGACTGCACATAGACGTTGCAGTCATCGGCGTACCGGACAAACCGGTGCCCGCGTTGCTCCAGTACTTTGTCTACCGTGTCCAGCAACACGTTCGCCAGCAGCGGCGAGAGCGGACCGCCTTGCGGCGTCCCCTCGTGTCGCTCCAGCACCACCCCGTCCGCCATGATCCCGGCGGTGAGATAGCGCCGGATGAGTCTGAGCACCCGCGCGTCCGCAATCCGGGGCGCCAGCTTCCCCATGAGCACATCGTGGTTGACGCGGTCAAAGAACTGCTCCAAGTCCACATCCACCACCCAGCGACGACCGCTCTGCACGTACCGTTGCGCCTGACAGACCGCGTCGTGCGCCCGACGGCCCGGCCGAAAGCCATAGCTGGACTCTGAGAAGGTGGGATCGATCTGCGGTTGCAGGACCTGTAACACGGCCTGCTGAATGAATCGGTCCAGCACGGTGGGAATGCCTAACATCCGTACTCCACCACCCGGCTTCGGAATCTCCACCCGCTGCACCACGCTCGGCTGGTAGCCTCCCGTGAGCAACTGCTCCCGGAGTGCGGGCCAGTGTTGCGCGAGATAGGCCGGTAGCTCCTCCACCGTCCGTCCATCCACGCCGGGGCTCCCCTGGTTCTGCTGCACACGCTTGAGCGCGCGCTGCAGATTCCCCCGTTCGATGATCTGCTCCATCAGCAGGACCTCGTCCGTTCCTGAGCGCTCGTCTCCTTGCATTGCCGACCCGACGTCACCACCCCGCTCTGCTCTCGGGGCTTCACCCCGACCCTCCAGCGGCAGCTCCATCTGGTCGATGGATTTCTGGTGCCCGGTCTTGTCGAAATGCATGGGCGATTCACTCTCCTCTCCGTTAGGCCCTTCACGACTGGGGCGGTCCACGCTCCCCGAAGCCCGTCGCTATTACGGCCGTTGCTGACTTCTCGCTCCACCCCGTCCTTCCCGGACGTGGCGTCTCCCTTTCAGGAGTGAGGCGAGATCTCCCCAGGTAAGACGCATCGACTGTCCCTGCACGAGCGCCGGATTTACAGAACGTTTCCTTGGTCGCGAGAGCTTCGCGGTCCATTGCCCGCTCGCCCTGATTCGCTCTGCCTCCGATCCGGTTTCTGTTCGTCGCCCCACAGGTCTCGCTCCCCGCTTCTTTCAGCGCTCCCCTCACGGTCGGCACTTTGCGGTTCACTCGGGTCGCTGCGACCAACTCCCCAAAGGACTTTCACCTCCAAGTCGATGTTCATGCTGGGCACACAATGCAAACGACCCGACGATTGCTCGCCGGGCCGTTCGGTGCGCCGGAGCGGAGGGCCCAGATCTAACGACCGATTCCCAAGCCGCGTGAGCGGCACCAAGTAACCCTGGAGCGCCGCCTACATGTAAGATTAGAGACTCCGGCTGAGGACTGTCAATAGCATACTGGAGCAAGTAGTTTTCGCCCCGACGCGGGCCCTTAGCTCAGCGGTTAGAGCAGCGGACTCATAATCCGACGCGCGATGGTTCGAATCCATCAGGGCCCATTCGATATCGTGCCGGATGTCAAGCAACCGGCCGCGGCTGGCAGACGCTGAGGAACGAGGCCCTGCCCGCCTGGCTTGAGGCGGAACGCAGGCGCGAGAAGCGGCAGTTGGCACTCAAACGGAAGCTGGCGACTCGGTCGCGGTGAAGCAGGCCCGCGTCCGCCGGCTGATCCCTGCTCGGCGGCGAACCGGCCTCACTACGGCCTGACTCGCGTGTGACACGCTCAGAACCAGGCGGGGTTCGCCTCCAGGGTCGTTGCCTCGAGGCGAGAGAGCAGCGCGATGTCCGGCCCGATGCGCGGCAACTCGAAGGCGAACCAGTACCGCATCGCCGCGAGCTTCCCCTCGAAGAAGTCCCTCTCCTCCTCGTTCACTGCCGTCCGCCGTCTGCCGTCTGCCGTCAGTCCCATGCGCAACCACACCCAGGCGATGACCACCCGATTCGACACGTCCATGTACACGTTGGCGTTGGCCAGCGCGAGATTCGGGTCCGTCGCCATCGCTATCCCGAGCACCCGCGTGCACTCGGCCCACTGCCCCAGGGCCGTCTCGAGCTGGCCCGCGTAGGGGGCAAGCGGCGTTTCGGCGGCAGCAGCCAACGTGGTGCGAATGCGGGCCATCAGCGCCTTGAACGATGCCCCGCCCTGCTGCACGACCTTTCGGCCCAGCAGATCGAGCGCCTGGATACCGTTGGTCCCCTCGTGGATCTGGTTGAGGCGGTTGTCGCGGTAGAGCTGCTCGATGGGGTATTCGCGGGCGTAGCCGTAGCCGCCCATGACCTGCATGGCGTTGCTGATGGCGGTCTGGCAGCCGAGCGCGGGGAAGGTCTTGGCGAGCGGGGTGAGCACCTCCAGGAGCGCGGAGGCCTGCTGGCGGTCGGCGGCGGACGGAGCGGTTTGTTCGTCGTCCAGGAGGCGGCCGCATTCGAGGATCAGGGCGAGCGCGCCGTCCACGTTGGCGAGCGCCTCGAGGAGCATGCGGCGGACGTCGGCATGTTCGATGATGGACACCGGCGGCGACAGCGGGTCCTTGTTCGACGGCAGCCGGCCCTGCCGGCGCGTGCGGGCGTACGCCACGGCGTGGTTGTAGGCCGTGTGCCCCATGCCCGTGGCGGCCCGCCCCACGGCGATGCGCGCCTCGTTCATCATGTGGAACATGTAGGTCAGGCCCTTGTGCGGCTCGCCCACCAGGTAGGCGACGCAGGGCGCCGTTTCGCCGAAGTTCAGCAGGGTGCTGCAGGTGCCGCGCCAGCCCATCTTGTGAATGAGTCCGCCGAGCACGACGCCGTTGCGCGCACCAAGGGTGCCGTCGGCGTTGAGGAGGAACTTGGGGACGATGAAGAGCGAGATTCCCTTGGTGCCGGGGGGCGCGCCTTCGATGCGGGCGAGAACCAGGTGGACAATGTTCTGCGTGAGCTCGTGATCGCCGCCCGAAATCCAGATCTTCGTCCCGCCCATGTGATAGGTGCCGTCGGGCTGCGGCGCGGCCGAGCAGCGCAGGTCAGCGAGTGATGAGCCCGCATCCGGCTCGGTGAGGGCCATGGTCCCGCCGAATTTTCCGGCGAACATCGGCGGGAGCCATGTGTCCTTCTGTTCCTGCGAACCGAAGGCGGCAATGAGGTTGGCGGCGCCGACGGTGAGAAGCGAGTAGCTGGCGGTGGCGGCGTTGGCCGAGTCGAGGAGGGCGTAGGCGGCGATGGAAATCAGGTGCGGCAGCTGCATGCCACCGAGTTCGGCGTCCTGCGAGGCGGCCAGGAGCCCCGCCTCAGCGGTGGCGTCGTAGGCCGGCTTGACGCCCGGGTTGAGGACGACGTTGCCGTTGACGACCGAGGGCTCGTCGGTGTCGTTGAGCTTCTGGTGGGTGGCGTAGAGGTCGGCGGCGATGCCGCGGGCCGAGCTCAGGACGGCGTCGAAGGCCTCGCGGGAGTAGTCGCTGAAGCGCGGACGCTGGCAGAGGGCTCCGGCGTCGAAGACGTCGTAGAGCTGGAAAGCGAGGGTGCGGGAGTCGATGAGATTCGGCACGAGGTCACGGTGCGTGAGGGATGCGGGAACATACGGCGCGAACAAGCCCCCCGCAGCAGGTGGCAGGGGGATCCTACTGAGCGTTGACATCCGGTGGCGGTGGGGCCGGTGGGGTGGGCATTGAACTGGAGCGTTTCGTGACTACTTTTCCTGTTCTGGTACGGGCGCGTAGCTCAGCTGGTTAGAGCGCTGCTTTCACACAGCAGAGGTCCGGGGTTCGAGTCCCTGCGCGCCCATGACGAACGTGGCTGGTACGTGAGGACGGCAGGCTACGTCAACTCCAGTCGCGCGAGCAGTGCTGCGGCCGCCCGCACGTGCACCACCAGCTCGCCGGTCTCGTCGTCCATCGCCTGGCCGAGCACCTCCGCTCCGCGATGCAGCTCCGCCAGCCGCTTCCCGTCGCCTGGACTCAACCGCACTTCCGTTACCGGCCGTGACGCTCGCCTGGCTTCGAGAAGCGCCGCCCGCAGTGCCTCCAGCCCCCCGGACCGCACCGCGCTCACGAACGCGCTCCCCGGCAGCAAGTTGTCCATCCGCTCACGCAGTGCCTGCGCTTCGCCCGGAGTCAGCCGGTCCATCTTGTTGAACACGTGCAGCACCGGCGTGTCGTGCACCCCCAACTCGGCCAGCACGTCATCCACCACCAGCCGCTGCTCCTCCCACGTCGGGTGGCTCGCGTCTATCACGTGCAGCAGCAGGTCGGCCTCGCGCGTCTCCTCCAGCGTCGCCCTGAACGACGCCACCAGGTCGTGCGGCAGCTTGCGGATGAACCCCACAGTGTCCGTCAATAGCACCCCTGTTCCCTGCCCCCCTCCCCCGAGGTTTACCTCGCGGGTGAGCGGGTCCAGCGTAGCGAAGAGCCTGTCTTCCACGAAGATGTCGTTCGCCAAACTCATCCCCTTCAGGATCGAGCTCTTCCCGGCATTCGTGTAGCCCACCAGCGCCGCGCGAAACTGCGACCGCCGCTGCTTGCGCTGCACCTCGCGGCTCTTCGTCACCTCGGCCAGCCGGTCCTTCAGCAGGCGGATCCGGTGCCCCACCAACCGACGGTCCGTTTCAAGCTGAGTCTCCCCCGGACCCCGCACTCCTATGCCGCCGCGGAACTTCTCGAGGTGAGTCCACAAGCGCGTCAACCGCGGCAGTGAATACTCGAGCTGGGCCAACTCCACCTGCATCTTGGCCTCGGCGCTCCGCGCACGGATGGCGAAGATGTCCAGAATCAGTTCGGCGCGGTCAATCACGCGCTTCGTGAGCGCCTGTTCGAGGTTCTTCCCCTGCGCCGGCGACAGCTCGTCGTCGAAGATCACGACCGTCGCTTCCTGCTCGGCGATCAGCATCTTCAACTCTTCGAGCTTGCCGCTGCCGATGTACGTCGCGCTGTCAGGCCGGTCGAGCTGCTGCGTGAGTTCGCCTACCACCTCGGCGCCGGCGGTGTCGGCAAGCCGGCCGAGTTCTTCGAGATGTTCCTGCACCAGCAGCTTGCCGGTACCGCGCTTGAGCGGAGCCCCAACGAGGATGGCGCGTTCCTGGGGCGGGCTGAGATCGATGATTTCGCGAGACACGCCTGTAATCTAGCGACCGAGCGTGTCGTACCGCCCCTTGCTCCGATATGGCCGCGTGATCGACCCGAACGGTGTGGCGAGCGTGAAGTCCCCCTCCACCGTGTACTCCACGCTCCCGCGCTGGACCAGGATCACCGCCGCCTGCTGCACCTCGCGAAACGTGAAGTTCACCGGCAGCGTCACCATGGTGCGGCTCTTGTTGTCCAGCGTCACCATCCGGCTTACGTCCCCCGTGGCCACCTTCAGCGATTCCGCAAAGACGGTGTACGTCACCCTGCGCACGTCAATGCGATAGTCGTTGAGGTTCTGGACCTCGAGCACGACATCCAGCGTGCCCCCCTGCAGGCCCACGCCGCGCACCACGACGTCCTGGAGTTCGACGACAGGGTTCTGGAAGGACGACCGCGCCATGCGGGCGCAGCCGGCCGCGCCAACCAGGAGAAGGGCGGCAAGCACGATCGTCATGCGCGGAATGCGAGCGCTCGAATTCATTCTGGTCACGTGTCTGAGGTTTTCTTCGCCCGTAGCGATGCCCACCACTCGAGCCGCTTGCCGATTTCCTTCTCAAAGCCAAACGATGTCGGTTCGTAGAACGTACGCTCGGCCAACTCGTCGGGGAGGTAATCCTGCGCGGTGTAGCCCTCGGGCGCCGCGTGCGCATACTGGTACCCTGCCCCGTAGCCGAGTTCCTTCATCAGCCTGGTCGGCGCGTTGCGAATGTGCAGCGGCACCAGCGCCGCCGGTGTCTCGCGCGCCGACGCCAGCGCCGCGCCCCACGCCTCGTACACGCGATTGCTTTTGGGCGCCGTCGCCAGGTACACGGCCGCCTCCGCGAGCGCGAGCTCTCCTTCCGGCGAGCCGAGGAAGTGGTACGCGTCACGGGCCGCGATCGCGACCTGCAGCGCGCGCGGATCGGCGAGTCCCACGTCCTCGCTGGCAAAGCGCACCGTGCGCCGCGCGATGTACATCGGATCCTCACCGCCTTCGATCATGCGGGCCAGCCAGTACAGCGCGCCCTGCGGGTCGCTGCCGCGGAGCGCTTTATGATACGCGCTGATCGTATTGAAATGTCCTTCGCCCGATTTGTCGTATTGGGCAAAGCGGCGTTGGAGTGCTTCCTTCAAGACGGGAGACGAGAGACGGAAGACGGGAGACGCTGACACCAAGGCCACCGCGTCCTTTCCCGTCTTCCGCCTCTCGTCTCCCGTTGCGCTCAGCAAGTGCACCGCCGCCTCGAGCACGGTCAGCGCCCGGCGCGCGTCCCCATCCGACTCCCTCGCCAGGATCTCCAGCGCGTCGTCGTCAATCTCCACGCGCAGCGCGCCGAGTCCGTGGTCGGCGTCGGTGAGGGCGCGGGTGACCAGGCCCTTGATGTCGTCCGGACTCAGCGGCTGGAGCACAAACACGCGAAGGCGGCTGAGGAGAGCACCGTTCAGTTCAAACGAGGGGTTCTCGGTGGTGGCACCGATGAGCGTGAGCAGGCCGCTCTCAGCGTGCGGCAGGAGGTAGTCCTGCTGCCCCTTGTTGAAGCGGTGGATTTCGTCCACGAACAGGATGGTTCGCCGCCCGACGGCTCGCAGTCCCTCGGCGGCAAGGACGATCTCGCGCAGGCGCGGCACGCCCTCGCTGACGGCGCTGAACGGGACGAACTCGCCGTGGAGGTATTGGGCGGCAAGGCGGGCCAGCGTGGTCTTGCCGGTGCCTGGAGGCCCCCAGAACAGGATTGAGCCCGTCTGGCCCCCTTCCAGGGCGACCCGCAGGGGCTTGCCGGGGCCGAGCAGGTGCTGCTGGCCAGCCATCTCGTCCAGCGTGCGCGGGCGCATGCGCGCCGCCAACGGCGCGGGTCCGGCGGCGGCGGCGAACATCGATGGCTGAGAAGGTGCGGCGCGTTTTGAGGTCACGCTTCAATTTAGCGCGCGCCACGCGAGTCAGGGGGCGCACCGCGCGCCGTGTCCGCGAGTTGAGCGCGGACGGATGCCGACGCTGCCGCCAGGCGCGCGCGCCCGCAATCAGTGCGGCAGCAGCAGCGTCAGCAGGGAGTAAGCACCGCAACCAGCGAAGAAGAACGCATTGTGATGCCAGCCCCGCTTCCCCTGAAACTCCGGAATCAGGTTCGACGCGCCCACATACAGCGTAACACCCGCGGACAACGCCAGCCCGTGCGTCGCAAGCGCTCCCGAGAGCCCAGGCGCAAGCCCACCCAACACGGTGGCCACGCCGAGGGCACCGGCGGCCAGCATCGCGGCGCGCCGCGTTCCGCCAGCCGCGAGGAAGAGCGACGAGATCGCGAATCCCTCGGGCAGCTTGTGCAGCACGATGGCAGCGAAGACGAGCAGTCCGAGATGGGTCGTCACCGCGAACGACGTCGCTATGGCAACACCGTCCACGAAGGTGTGAAGCGTGAGGCCGATGAGCGCCGACACTCCGACCGAGTGCTCCACCTGGTGCGTCTCCGCGCCGAAATGGAAATGGCGCACGAACACATGCTGGGTGAGGTGCACCAGCACGAAGCCCAGCAGGATGATCCAGCTCGCGCTCGTCCCGCCCGTGGTGATGGCCTCGGGGACCAGGTCGCCGAGCGACACCGCCACGAGGAAGCCCGCCGAGAAGGCGAGGACGAACTCGAGAGACCGTGCGCTCCACCCGCGGCGACTGAGCACCGCCGCCGCACCGGCCACGTTGGCGAGCGCCGCCACGATCGTCAGGAGGATGGGCAGGGACACGCCTTACAGTAACCTGAGCGTCAAGCGCTCCGCCGTCTTTTCCACGGCCGCCACCACCTCGGGCGCCCCGATCCACTCGTCGCGCCCTACGTTCCACCCGCGACGCAGCACCGCGTCCACCTCCTCCAGCCCCTCCCCGACCAGCAAATAGACCCACCGGTCGGTGCGACTGTAGATCCACAGGTCGAGCATCGGGCTCAGCACCAGCTGTTCCTCCGCCGTGTACACCGCCACCTCCACGCCGCCACTCTGCACCAGCGCCACTTTCAGCCGACCAATGGACTCGCGCACCTCGGGAAGGCTCAGCCCCTCGCCCACGAACCGCCGCTTGCTGCGAAGGCAGTCGATGGCGCAGTCCACCACCGGCGGCAGGTGCTCGGCGAGCGCGTGCAGCAACTCCACGCTGCGCTCCATCCCCGCCCCGATCCGCATCGCGAACAGGCCGTCCCGCATCTCGATGGAGAAGACCGCCTCACCGGAGCGGAAGCGTTCGCCGACGCGTGTGGCGGGCGCATGGTGGCGGAAGAGGCTCACGGCCCGCTTCTCGCCTTCCGCTCACCACCATCTTCCCCGAGCGCGCTCCGCTCTCGCGCAACCCGCAGCAACTCGGCACGCGTGTTGAGTGCAGGATTCTCGATGACCGCGTCGAGCAGATGCCGGAGCATTGTACCAAGCTGCGGACCCTTGGGGACGCCGGAGGCGGCGAGATCCTCGCCGTCCACCTGCAGGTCGCCGATTTCGATCGCGTCGTGGTACGCAATTCGCAGCAGTCGGCGGTAGACGCTTGCCACCCTCTTGTTCGCGGGCACCGACTTGCGTGAGCCCCCCCCAGGCGGGGGGGGCTCACCGTCGGCGCCGGCACCATTCGCGCTGGCGACTACCGCTGACCGGCGCGCGCACCAGAGCGCGGCGTTCAACCGCCACCAGCTCGCCGCGGCGGTGCGCCCCACCTCGGCGGCCCAGCGGCGCAACTCGGCGTCGGTCGGGCCGCCGTCGCGCAGCATTGCGGCGTCCACTACGTCGCCCAGCCGAGCGCGCGCTTCGGCGAGCCGGGCCACCCAGGCCACGTCGTGGTTGGAGAATCGCAGGCCCCTGCACGTCTTCTCCGTACCGTGTTTGTCGGTTCCAAAGAAAAGCATCGCGAGGCGCAGCAGCTTGCGCTCGGCGGCGCGCTTCCCGCGTGGCAGCGACAGATGGTCGAGCGCCGCGAAGCGTTCGGCGGGCGCGTCGTGCAGCGGCGCGACGAGCACGCGCAGCGCCCCGGCCGCACGCCAGGTGGCAAAGGCCGCACTCGGACGCGCCACCTGCTCCATCGTCTTCTCGATCTCCTGCTTCACGCGCTCGGCGCTGAGGCGGGTGAGGTGGGGGGCCGAGTTGCAGATGGCCTTCCAGGTGGCCGGGTCAATGGCGAAGTCGAAGCGCGCGGCGAAGCGCAGGGCGCGGAGCGCGCGGAGGCGATCCTCCTTCATCCGCTGTTCGGCGTCGCCGACGCAGCGCACCAGCCCGGCGCGCAGGTCCTTGCGCCCGCCGAACGGGTCGAGGAGCTCGCCAGTCTGCGGGTTGTAGGCGATGGCGTTGATGGTGAAGTCGCGCCGAGCGAGGTCCTCCTCGACCGAGGCGCCGAACAGCACCTCGGCGTGGCGCCCGTCGGTCTTCACGTCGTGACGGAAGGTGGTGACCTCGTGCAGTCGCCCGTTGGCGTCGAGAACGCCGACGGTGCCGAACGCGAGGCCAACGGGGACCGTGCGCCTGAAGGTGCGCATGACTTCCGTGGGCGTAGCGCTTGTTGCGAGGTCCCAGTCGAGGTGCGCGTGGCCCAGCAATGCATCGCGCACAGCTCCCCCGACACACCACGCCTCGAAGCCGGCGCGCCTTAGGCGGGCGGCGATTTCGAGAACCTCGGGCGGTGGTTGGAGGCGGGACATTCCTTTGCGGAACGGCGAGGGGGTAGAGGCGCAGGGACGAGGAACGGGAGGGGGACGAAACCAGGCGCGTCCTCCCGCTCCATTCCCCGTGCGGTGGAAAGTACCGCATTTGGGGCGCGATAGGGTCTTCTAGGCTACCTCGACCTTCGCCGCGATCTCCTCGCCGATCGCCAGGCAGGCCGTCGCCGCAGGGCTGGGCGCGTTGAGCACATGCAATGCGCCGGGGCGCTCCATGAAATCGAAGTCGTCCACCAGCGTTCCGTCGGGGCGCATCGCCTGTGCTCGCACGCCCACCGGCCCTGGCAACAGGTCATCGCCGGTGACGTCGGGGACGAGCCGCTGCAGCGAGCGCACAAAGACATCCTTGCTCAACGACCGCCGCAGCTCGTAGAGCGTCGTGCCTGCATACTTCATCACGAAGCGCCAGAGGCCGGGAAACGTGAGCGCCGAGGCGGCGTCCTGCGCGCGGAAGGCCCAGCGCCTGTATCCCTCGCGATCGAGCGCGAGCACCGCGTTGGGGCCGCACTCCACCCCGCCCCGCGCGAGGCGCGTGAAGTGCACGCCGAGGAAGGGGAACGCCGGGTCGGGCACGGGGTAGATCAATCCCTTCACCAGGTGCTGGCGGTCGGGCTTGAGGACGAAGTACTCGCCGCGGAAACCGACGATGCGCGTTGTCGGAGTCTCTCCCGCCAGCCGCGCGAGGCGGTCGCTGTGCAGGCCGCCGCACGTCACGATGAAGTCGGCGCGGAGATCGAGCGCGGCGGCCTGCACGCGCCACCCCGCCCCGTCGCGCACGATGCTCGTGGCGGGGGCGCTCGCGTGCAGCTCGACGTTGGCGGCCGTCAGGTCCTCGACGAGCGCGTCCACCACGCCGCGATAATCGACGATGCCCTCTTCGGGGACGTGTACTGCGGCGACGACGCGCACGTGCGGTTCGATTGCGTGCGCTTCGTCGGCGGTGAGCCAGCGCAGACCCTGCAGGCCGTTCTGCTCTCCGCGCTCGAGCAGCGCCTTGAGGCGCGGAATCTCGTCGTGCGTGGCGGCGACGACGAGTTTGCCACAGACGTCGTGCACGATACCGCGTGCGCGACAGTAGTCGTGCATTTGCGAGAGCCCGCGGCGCACGAGGCGAGCACGCGCCGAGCCAGGCTTGTAGTAAAGGCCGCTATGGAGGACGCCGGAGTTGTGCGTGCTCTGGTGGGCGCCGAACTGAGGTTCCTTGTCAACGAGCGTGATGGCGGCGCGGGGGTATTTCGTGCGCAGCGCTCTTGCCGTGGCGAGGCCGACGAGGCCGCCGCCGATGACGAGAATCCGTCCCATGCTATACGCTACCGCTGCGACGCAGCGCGGGGGACCCCTCCCGGCTCAATTCTCGAGCCTGAACGGCGCGCTTCGCGCGCCTGTATTGAGCCCTCCAGTATTCGCCGGGAGAGGTCTCCCCCGCAGGGCGGGCCCACGAGCGAAGCGCCCCCGCAGAGCGGGCCCCCGGACGTGCGGGCGGCTACCCGCAGAGCACCGAGCCGCCGTTCACGTTGAGAATCTCGCCGGTGATATGCCGCGCCTCGTCGGTGCAGAGGAAGACCGTCGGGTACGCAATGTCCTCCGGCGACGCCACGCGCCCCACCGGAATGCCCGCCGAGATCTTTTCCCTGCCGCCATCGGCGTACGGCACCTCGCACATCTCCGTGTCCACCCATCCGGGCGCCACCGCGTTGACGGTGATCCCCTGGCGCGCCACCTCGATGGCCACGCTCTTCACGAAGGCGATCATCGCCCCCTTGGAGGCGGCGTAGTCGGAGTGCATCGCCTCGCCACGCTGGCCCGCCGTGCTCGCGATCAGCACCACCCGGCCTCCGGGTTCCATCACCTTGAGCGCGGCACGCGAGGTGTAGAACATCGAGTCCACGTTCTCGCGCATCGTGCGCCGCCAGCGGTCGTCAGCCATGTCGGCTGCCGCGACCTCCTCCACCGCCCAGATGCCGGCGTTGCCGACGAAGACGTCGAGCCCGCCGAGTTCCTTCACCGCGTGGACGATGAGCTTCTCCGCGCCCACTGTGGTGCCGATGTCGCTGGCGTAGGCTACGCCCTTCACACCCAGCGCCTTGCACGCGGCGGCCACGGCCTTGGCGTCCTTGGTACGTTTGCGGTACCCGATGCAGACGTCGGCGCCGGCCTCGGCCAGGACCTTGGCGATGGCGGCGCCGATGCCTCGGGAGCCGCCGGTAATGAGCGCGCGCTTGCCTTTGAGACTGAACATCCTTGCTCCGATTGCGGGTGTGGGACATCGAAATTTAGCACGCCAGCCGTGCCCGCGCCCGGCGTCCGGCGCAACGGGGCGCTTGACAGGCCGACCTAACGGTGTTAGGTAATCTCACCATGTCAAGTACAACACACCTGGACCCCACGTCTCCCTCCCGCGCCCGGCGCGATAGAGAAAAAGCCGAGACGCGCCAGCGCATCCTCGAAGCCGCCCGCGAGCTCTTCACCACGCAGGGCTACGCGCAGACCTCGATGCGCCGCATCGCCGACCAGATCGGCTACACGGCAACCGCCATCTACCACCACTTCCAAGACAAGGACTCCCTCCTCAACGAGCTGTGCGCCGTCGACTTCCGCGCACTCGGCGAGGCGCTCCAGACCATGGACAAGATCCCCGATCCGGTGACGCGTCTTCGACTTATGGGTCAGAACTACGTCCGCTTCGCGCTGGATCACCCGCAGCAGTTCCGCTTCATGTTTCTCGTCGAGCGTCCGATACCGGGGCCGGAGTGCGTAACCATCGATCCTGCTGAAAACGGTTATCAGTTCCTGCTCGCAAACGTTCGTGAGGCTATCGCGGCCGGGCGCCTGCGCCCCGAGTTCACCGATCCGGAGATGGTCGCCCAGATCCTGTGGTCCGGTGTGCACGGACTTGCCGCCATCCACCTGCACTCACCGGAGAAGACTCACCCTTGGCTTGACCTGCGCGATCCGGACGCGACGGCCGCGGTCATGTCGGACATCGTGCTCCGCGGGCTGCTTCGCGAACCGTCCGCCTGACGCTCCCCTACTCCCCCAGTCTCCCTCTCCCGCGATGCTCAAGCACTGCAGAGTCATCTCTCCCGACGGCGCCGTCGTCCACCTGATTCTCTCGGGCCTCGCCGTGGCCATCGCAACGCTTGCCCTGCTCCTGATCCTGTCCGGCGAGGTGGCAGCGCAGCGCGCCTTCGCGGCGGCTCCGGTTGCGGCTCCGGTCGCAGCTCCGGTTGCAGCTCCGGTTGCAGCTCCGGTTGCAGCCGCGTCGACGCTCGACTCCGTCGCGCGGCTCGCCATCAGCCGCAACCTCGGGGTGCGTCAGGCGCACGAAGTGGAACGCCAGGGACAGCTCGGCGTGCGCCAGGCGAAGGGAATGTTCCTTCCCACGCTCTCGGTGGACGCGCGCTACTCGGAGCTGGACGGCGCATTTGATATCGGCGACGCCATCAACCCGGCCTACGCGGCGCTCAACCAGCTCATCGGGCGCGACCAGTTCCCCACCAACATCCGTCAGACCCTGCCCTACAAGCAGGAGACGAAGCTCCGCTCCACGCTCCCGCTCTTCAACGGCGCGCTCTTCGCCAACCTCGCGGCGGCGCGCGCCATTCGCGAATTGCGCGGCGCCGAGCTGGCCGTCGCCAAGCGCCGGCTCGACGCCGACGCGCGCGTGGCCTACCTGAATTACGCTCGCGCCGCGCGCGCGGTGGACATCTACGACGCGGCGCTCCGCGTCGTCAACGAGAACCAGCGCGTCGCCGAGCGGCTCGTGGGCGCCGGCGCCGCCACCGGCGACGCGGTCTATCGCGCCCGCGCCACCGTGGCCGACGTCGAGCAGCAGCGCGCCGAGGCGACGCGCCTGCGCGACGCGGCACTCGGCGCGCTCAATCTCCTGCTCGATCGCGACGCCAACACTCCGATGGCGACGCTCGACGACGCGCAGCTCCCCGCGATGCGCCCGCTCACGCTCGACGAGGCGCTCGTCGCCGCCCGGCGGCGCGAGGAGCGCGCGCAGGTGGCCGCCGGCCGCGCTGCTGCGCGTGCGCAGGGACGTGCCGCAACGTCGGGCTTCCTCCCGATGCTCGCGATCGCCGCCGACTATGGGGTGCAGGGCTCCGCGTACCATTTCGACACCAGGCGCGACGCGAGCATGGCGAGCGTCGTGCTGCAGTGGAACCTCTTCAACGGCGGACAGGACGCGATGCGCCGCCAGCAGGCGAGCTCCGCGCAGCACGCGATGGCCCTGCGCGCTGCGGAGACCGATCGCATGATCGCGCTCGACGTGCGCACGGCGTTCGACGCGGTGACTGTGGCGCGTCAGGGCCTTGTCGCCGCCACCGCCCGCGTGGACGCATCACGCCGCGCCTTCGAGATGGTGGACCGCCGCTTCACTGAAGGGCTCGCGCCGCACCTGGAATGGGCCGACGCGCGACAGCAGTTCACCGCCGCCGAGCTGAACCTCGTGATGAGCCGGTATGCGCTCGTCGCGAGGTATGTGGAACTGGAGCGGGCGGCGGCGTTGAGGGCCATTCCATGATTTCGTCCAACGGCATTCATCCTGACAGCTGCCCAACCACCAAGACCATGACCAGGCTCCCCCTACTCGCGCTTCTCGCGCTCTCCGCCTGCGGCGGCGGCGCCGAGGGGCGCAACGCGCCGCCCGAGACCGTCATCCCCGTGCAGATGGCCGACGTCGTTCCGGCTGGTCAGAGTGCCCCCGTCACCGCGTCGGGCACGCTCGGCGCCAAGGACGAAGTCACGCTCTCATTCAAGATCGGCGGCATCGTGGGCAAGGTCATGGTGGACGACGGTGCACGGATGCGCCGCGGCCAGGTGCTCGCCGCGCTCGACCAGCGCGAGATTGACGCGCTGCTCGCCAAGGCGGCGGCGGGCGCGGAGAAGGCACGGCGCGACGCCCAGCGCGTCGAGCGGCTCTACCGCGATTCCGTCGTGACGCTCGCGCAGCTGCAGGATGCGCAGACGGCGCGCGACGCCGCCGAGGCCGACCTGCGCGCTGCGCGCGTGAACCAGGAGTACGCGACCATCGTCGCGCCGGCGGACGGCGTGGTGCTGATGCGCCTCGCCAGCGCAGGACAGATGGTCGGCGCGGGGACGCCGGTCATCCAGTTCGCATCGAACGCGCGTGGCTCCGTGCTACGCGCCGGCGTCTCTGATCGCGACGCGGTGCGGCTGACCGTCGGTGATCGCGCCGAGGTGGCGTTTGATGCGGTGCCGGGCAAGATCTTCCGCGGCAAGGTCACGCAGGTGGGCGCGTCGGCTGATCCGCGGACAGGTGTCTACGTCGTCGAGATTCTGCTTGAGGGGGTGCAGGCGTTGCCTTCCGGGCTGGTGGGGCGAGCGGTCATTGCACTGCGGGACAGGGGCACGGTGAGGGAACGGGCACGGGCACGGAAACCGATTTCGGATTCAGGATTGCTCGGAGCGGCGGCACTGACCGACGGTGCCGTGTACGCGATTCCCGCCGAGGCGCTCGCGGAGGGCAACAAGGCGCGCGGGAGCGTGTACACCGTGGATGCGTCGGGCACGCGCGCGCGTCGCGTGACCGTGGCGCTCGTCGGACTCGCGGGTGACAAGGTGCTGGTGCGCGGCCTCGATGGTGTGCCGCGCGTCGTCCGCAACGGCGCCACGTGGCTCTCCGACAGCGCGCGCGTGGAGATCAAGCCGTGAAGCTCGCCGAGTTCTCCGTCAGGCGCTGGCAGTTCACGATCCTGCTGTTCCTGATGCTCGGCGCGCTGGGCATCTCGAGCTGGCTCAAGATTCCGCGCGGCGAAGACCCGATCATCGAGATTCCGGTCTTCATCGTCTACGCGGTGTATCCGGGGGCGAGCCCGAGCGACATGGAACAGCTCGTCGTCGACAAGATCGAGGACAAGCTGGGCGCGCTGGAGCGCGTCAAGAAGCTCGTGTCGTACGCCGAGGATGGGTTGGCGTCCATCGAGCTCGAGTTTGAGACGTCGGTGGATGCGGATGCCAAGGAGGAGGAGGTGATGCGCGAGATGAGCGCGCTGCGTCCCGACCTGCCTTCGGGACTGGCGCGACTGCAGGTCCTCCGCGCGTCGGGCACCAACGTGAACATCCTCCAGTTGGCGCTGGTAAGCGGGACGGTGCCGTACGCCGAACTGGACTCGATCGCCAACCGCATCGAGGAACGCCTCGAGCGGATCAGCGGCATCAAGAAGGCCGAACGGTGGGCCGCGCCGAAGCGTGAGGTGCAGGTGGCGCTCGACCTCGATCGCCTCGCGCGGGCGGGGATTCCGCCGACTCAGGTGATGCAGGCCATCGGGAGCGACAACGTCTCCATCCCGGGCGGGAGCGTGGACGCGGGCACGCGGCGCTTCAACCTCGTGCCGCAGGGACGCTACCGGACCATCGAGGAGGTGCAGCAGACCATCGTCGGCGGGTCACGCACCGGCGTGGTGCGCCTGCGCGACGTCGCCGATGTGCGCTGGGGGTACGCCGACCCGGTGCATATCGGGCGCTGGAACGGCCAGCGCGCCGTCTTCGTGACGGCAGCGATGCAGGAGGGCTTCAACATCGAGCGCGTGAAGGCTGCGATGTGGCCGGCGCTCGACACGCTGGAGCGGACGCTTCCGCCGCTGGTGAAGATGGAGCGCGGCTTCGACCAGGCGGCCAACGTCGCCTCGCGTCTGTCGCGCCTCGCCACCGACTTCGCCATCGCGCTGGGCCTCGTGCTGCTCACGCTGCTCCCGCTCGGACCGCGGGCGAGCCTCGTCGTGATGGTCTCCATTCCGACGTCGCTCGCCATTGCCGTCACCCTGCTCGACCTCACGGGGTTCAGCATCAACCAGCTGTCCATCGTGGGCTTCGTGATTTCCCTCGGCCTGCTGGTGGACGACAGCATCGTGGTGGTGGAGAACATCTCGCGCTTCCTGCGCGCCGGGCATTCGCGACGACAAGCCGCCGTGCAAGCCACCAGGCAGATCTCCGTGGCGGTGATGGGGGCGACGGCGACGCTGATCTTCGCCTTCCTGCCGCTCATCTTCCTCCCCGGGCTCGCAGGGCGATACATCCGCTCGCTCCCGCTCGCGGTGGTGTACGCCGTGCTCGCCTCGCTCTTCGTCAGCTTCACCATTGTCCCGTGGCTGGCATCGAAGGTGATGCCGGCGACGTCGGCGCCCAAGGGGAACCGCTACCTGCAGTGGCTCGAGCTGGGCATCCAGAAGAGCTACGCGCCACTGCTGCACCGCGCGCTCGGCAATCCGCTGCGCACGCTGGCCATCGCCGGCGCGCTCATCGCGTCGTCGTTCGCGCTCGTCCCGGTGGTGGGCTTCTCGCTCTTCCCGAAGGCGGGGACGCCGCAGTTCCTGGTGGACATCGAGGCGGCGCAGGGGGCGTCCATCGACGCCACCGACCAGGCGGCGCGCCACGTCGAGTCGGTGCTGCTCAAGCATCCGAGCGTGCGGGGCGTCTTCACCAACGTCGGGCTCGGCAACCCGTTCGTCTACTACAACACCGCGCCACGGCAGGAATCGGCGCACATCGGCCAGCTGTTCGTGCTGCTCAGGAAGTACGAGCCCAAGCAGCAGCCGCTGATGATTGACAGCCTGCGCGCGATCTTCGCGCAGTACGCCGGGGCACGCATCGAGGTGAAGGAGTTCGAGAACGGACCGCCCATTGATGCCCCCGTCGCCATGCGCATCGAGGGCAACGACCTCGACTCCCTGCGCACGCTGGCGGCGCGGGTGGAGAAGATCATGCAGGGGACGGCGGGGACGCAGTATGTGCGCAATCCGCTCACCGTCTCGCGCACCGACCTGGCGCTCATCGTGGACCGGCAGAAGGCCGGCCTGGTGGGCGTGGCAACGGCCGAACTCGACCGCACCGTGCGGCTCGGCGTGGCGGGGCTCGAGGCGGGGAAGTTCCGCGCAGCCGATGGCGACGAGTATCCCATCACCGTGCGCGTGCCGCGCGAGGGACGGCCGACGACCGAGATCCTGGACCGCATCCACGTGGCCTCGACCACGGGGGCGATGATCCCGCTGAACCAGCTGGCGCAGCTCGGCTTCCAGGGCTCGCCGACGGTCATCGCGCACCACCTGCAGCAGCGCTCGGTGACGGTGACCAGCTCCGTGCGGACGGGGTACAACACCGACCGCGTCACAAAGGACGTGCTGGCAAGGCTCGAGGGGCTTACGCTTCCCGCCGGCTACCGCCTGGTGCCGGCCGGCGAGATCGAGAGCCGCCAGGAGAGCTTTGGCGGCATCGGCGGCGCCATCATCGTGGCCGTGTTCGGCATCCTCGCCATTCTCGTGCTCGAGTTCCGCACGTTCAAGAGCACGCTGGTGGTGGCAAGCGTCATCCCGCTCGGCATCGTTGGCGGCATCACGGCGCTCTGGCTGACCGGCTACACGCTGAGCTTTGCGGCGATGATCGGCTTCGTGGCGCTCATCGGCATCGAGATCAAGACGAGCATCCTGCTGGTGGACTTCACCGACGAGCTGCGCCGGCAGGGCTACTCGCTCGACGACGCCATCCAGCGCGCGGGCGAGGTGCGTTTCGTGCCGATCGTGCTGACATCCGCCACCGCCATCGGCGGCCTGCTGCCGCTCGCACTCGAAGGCTCGAGCCTGTATTCGCCGCTGGCGTGGGTGATCATCGGCGGGCTCGTGTCCTCCACGCTGATTGCGAGACTCGTGACACCGGTGCTGTACCGCCTGCTGGCGCCAAAGCTTGAGTTCACGGCGGAGCATCCGATTCCGGTGCCTTGACGGAACGGGGAGGGGGTCGAGGCGTACGGACGAGGGACGGGAGCCGGAACGAGGAGGGAGCCCTCCTGTGCGCCGGAGACCTCCCTCCTCGTTCCACATCTCCTCCCTCGTCGCTAACACTACAGTTGCGGCTCATCGCCGACGGGCGCGGTTGTGCCCACGGCGAGCGCTATCCTGGTGGGCGCGGCGCCACCGGGAGGTGGCGACGATGTGCGCGGGATCTGGGGGCACTTGGTGAAAGACGAGGTGCGTGAGGAGGTGCCGAATCTCCGGCACGCTCAGCGCGTACTCGAACGCGCGCACATTTCGCGGTTCAACGAGCCGCCGTGTCGACCACAACGAATGGAACCGAAGACGCCCAGGAAATGACTGGGTCGCCGGCACTTCCGACGATGACGTCAACTCTGTACGTCCCGGATACGTTCCCGGTAAGTCCACCGACAGGCCACTGGAACGGAAACACCCCCGACGACGCAAGATACACCTTCTGCCGTTCAAAGGCCTTACCCGGAGCGAGGGTCCTCCATTGCAGGCTCCCATCCCAACCACAACCTCCGCCAACGCTCTGCCACTGGGAGGATGCCACATCGAAGAACGAGAGAGAGATGCCGCATTCCGAGAAATCGAGGGAATCGCGCGCGGTGTTCTCCAGCCGCACCCCCAAACTGAGACCCCGCAATGGACGGGCGACTGTCCCCCCCTGAACCACGCGTACGTCGGCGACCGTGACGCGTAGGGCAACTGCAAGATCTGCCGTCGGCTCCACCGGAGACCGACAGGCCGTCAGCGTAACGACTCCCAAGCACATGGCGGACCAATGGTGAAACACGGGAATACCTCTCCCCTGGTGCAGCTTGCCGCTGCAGTGATCCGATGATATCTCACTGCACCCGTCGACTGGACGTCCTGCGTGGTACACTAACTGTGCGGTGATGGTGCGCCCGCGCGTCCACCCGATGCGCCGAGACCACCGAGCCGCGACGGGCGGCGCATAGCCGACGTTGCCAAACGGAACGTTACCGAGCACCAGTGAACCGACACACGCAACCACTCGCTTCATATCAGTACTACAGTTGCGGTTCATCGCCGACGGGCGCGGTAGTGTCCACAGCGGGCGCTCGCTTGGTGGGCGCGTCGCCAGCTCCCGCGCCCATCCCGCCGCCAGGTGCTGCTCGCGCATCGCCACGCTCCGGCCGTCGTTACCAGAGCGACGCGCGAACGGTCATGGGTGCAACTATAAGTACTAAGCCTCGACCTTCTCCCCGTTCCGCATAATCCTCAATCGTCCTTTTCTGCCTGCTCGCAAATGTAGTGTTGGATGCACAGCTGAATCTCCTGCGCTCTATCCGTTCGGTCGGTGGGCACGATGATGCAGTGATCCACGAGCACCGAGAGCGGTCCCCCGCCCTTTGCTGAAAGCGCCAGTGTCGCCACGCCCTGCGCCTGCGCGGCCTCGGCCGCGCGCAGGAGGTTGGGCGAGTTGCCGCTCGTCGTGTGCAGGATGAGCAGGTCTCCCTTCCGGCACAGCGCTTCCACCTGACGCGCGAAGATGGCATCGAAGCCGTAGTCGTTGCCGGCGGCGGTGAGCAGCGACGTGTCGGTGGTCAGCGCGACGGCGGCGTAGGCGCGGCGCTCCTTCTTGTACCGCACCACGTACTCGGTGGCCATGTGCTGCGCGTCGGCCGCGCTGCCGCCGTTGCCGCAGAAGTAGAGCGTGCCGCCGCGCTGCAGCGTGTCGCGCACCATCGTGACCGCGCGCTCGATGGCGGGGGTCAGTTCCGTCGCGCTCTTGGCGGCGAGTTCAGCTAACTCAGCAAGATGTTGCATCGGGAGGAGGGACGAGTGGTTGAACCACGGAGGACCGGAGGAAACGGAGGGCCACGGAGGACTGCTACTGCTTGGAGGAACGACAGCGTGCAACACAGGGGTCGGTCTGGCACTCGCAGTTCCCCCCAGAAGTTGCCGTTGTCGTACTCCGTGGCCCTCCGTTCTCCTCCGTGCCTCCGTGGTGAAGAAGTCCAGCGTTATCAATCCGCGAGCCTGGCTATTCGCTGCATGGCTTGGTCGGCGAGCGCGCCAAGCTCGTCTGGCTCGTCTGCCGCGGCTTCGAACGCGTACGTGACGCACGCATCGCCCGCGAGCAGGTCGAGCGCCGCCTGACGGTCTTTCGGTGCCGCCGCCAGCACATCCTTCATCAGGCGTTCGCTCGCCAGGAGCAGCGCGTGTGCCCGCGGCATCGCCTCCCACTCCGGGTGCTCCGACACCAGCTCGGCGATGCGTCCCCTCAGCGCGTCGGGCGCCACGGGTTGGCGCGCGTCGAGCCAGACCTGAAGGGTCACCGGAGGTCGCCTCGTCCCTGGCCCTGCAGCGCCTTCTTCACCACGTCTGCCGCGCCGGCCATCGCCTTCTTGAGCGACGACTCGTCAGCGAGCCCCGCCTGCGCCATGTGCGGCTTGCCACCGCCGCGTCCGCCGCCGAGGGCCGCAATGTCCTTCACGAGCGCGCCGGCATTCACGTTCTTCGCGCGCAGGCCGTCGCCCACGACGACGAGCAGGGTGCCCTTGCCGTCGGTGACGGCGCCAAGCACGGCCACGCCATCAGGCATGGTTTCGCGCACCGCGTCGCCGAGCGTCTTGATGGCCTCCACGTCGGCCGCGTCGGTCATTGCGATCGCGACCTTGGCGCTGTTCACCGATTCGGCCCCGGCCACGATCCCCTGCACCGCGCTGCCGCCGCCGCTCCCCTTCAATGCCTCCTCGAGCTTCTGCTCGAGCGTCTTCTTCTCAGCGAGCAGCGCTTCGAGACGCCGGGCAATGGCTTCCACGCCACCCGCGGCGACGTTCACCTTCAGCCGCTCGGCGATCGCATCGAGCGCCCGCTCCTTGTCGCGCAGGGCCTCGAACGCCTTGGGACCGGTGATGGCAACGATGCGCCGCACGCCGGCCGCCACGCCCTGTTCGTGCACGATGCGGCAGGCGGCAATCTGTCCCGTGTTGCGCACGTGCGTGCCGCCGCACAGCTCGACGCTGTAGCCCGGCACTTCCACGACGCGCACCACGTCGCCGTACTTCTCGCCGAACAACGCCATAGCGCCGTCGGCCACGGCGTCGGCGTACTTCTTCTCCGTCGCCGTGACGTCCACGTTCTCCCAGATGGCGTGGTTCACCCAGTGCTCGATCTGCTCGAGCTGCGCGGGCTTCACCGGGCCGTGGTGCGTGAAGTCGAAGCGCAGGCGGTCGGGCTCCACCACGCTGCCGGCCTGATGCACGTGATCGCCGAGTACCTCGCGCAGCGCGGCGTGCAGGAGGTGCGTGGCGGTGTGATTGCGCTCGGTGTCGCGGCGGCGGCTCCCCGGCACGCGCGCCGTGGCCATGCCGAACTTCAGCTCGCCCTTGAGCGTGCCGATGGCGGCGATGCGGCCGTCGATCTTCTTCACGTCGTCCACGCTCACGCGCCAGCCGGCCCCTTCGATGGTGCCGCGGTCGCTCACCTGTCCGCCGCTCTCGGCGTAGAAGGGCGACTCGCGCAGCATCACGGCCACGCGGCCGTCGGGGAGATGGCGCACCGCGGCGACGTCGGTCTCGATGGTCGTCACCTCGTAGCCGACGAAGCGCCCGTGGGCCGCGTCACCGGGGGCGCGCTCCCACTGCGACTCGTCGCCAAGGTCGGCGGCGACCACCGCGAGCTTCTTGCTGCGGCGCTCTTGCTGCGACTGCTGGCGCTGCGCCTGCAACGCCTGCTCGAAGCCGGCGATGTCCACCAGGTAGCCGCGCTCGCGTGCCATCAGCTCGGTCAGGTCAATCGGGAAGCCGAACGTGTCGTACAGCTTGAAGGCATCGTCGCCGCTGATGGTGCCGCGCAGCGCCTTCGAGCCCTGCGTGGAGCCGATCGGCGCAAGCGTCTCGAAACGCTCGAGGCCGCCGCCGATGGTGGCGAGGAAGCGTTCTTCCTCGGCCTTCGTCGTCTCGATGATGTGCTTCCGGCGCACCTTCAGCTCTGGATAGACGTCGTGCATCATCGCGATGACCTTGTCCACGACGTGCACCAGCGTCGGTTCGCGGCGGCCGAGCAGCCAGGCGTGGCGCACCGCGCGCCGGAGGATGCGGCGCAGCACGTAGCCGCGCCCCTCGTTGCTCGGGAAGATGCCGTCGGCGAGCAGGAACGCGACCGCGCGCGCGTGGTCGGCGATGACGCGGAACGACGCCGGGGCAATCGCGCGGCCGTCCACGCCGTTGGCCGTGCCGACGCCCTGACCCGGGCGGTACGGATACGTGATCCCCACTACCTGCTCGACGCGCTCGATGAGCGGGAGAAAGAGCGGGGTGTGATAGTTGTTGGTGACGCCGCACATCACGGCGGCGATGCGCTCGAGGCCGGCCCCCGTGTCCACCGACGGCTTGGGGAGCGGCACCATCGTGCCGTCCGCCTGTCGGTCGTACTGCATGAAGACCAGGTTCCAGATCTCGAGGAAGCGCCCCGCTTCGGCGCCCTCGACGAAGGCGTCGAGCGAGTAGTCGGTGAGATCGGTGCGGGTCCATTCGCCGTGCGCGTCCCTGGGGAAAGCCCAGTCCTTGGCCAGGTGCGCGAGGTCCACGTAGATCTCGCTGCAGGGGCCGCAGGGGCCCGTATCGGCCATCTGCCAGAAGTTGTCCTTGGCGCCGAGGCCGTAGATGCGCGTCTCGGGAATGCCGGTGACTTTCTTCCAGAGCTGCCGCGCCTCGTCGTCCTCGTGATAGACCGTCACGCGCAGGTGCTCGGCGGGGATCTTCAGCGTCTCGGTGACGAACTCCCAGCCGAAGCGGATCGCGTCGCGCTTGAAGTAGTCGCCGAACGAGAAGTTGCCGAGCATCTCGAAGAAGGTGTGGTGGCGCGCCGTGTGCCCTACCTGCTCGAGGTCGTTGTGCTTGCCGCCGGCGCGCACGCACTTCTGCGACGTGACGGCGCGCCGATTGCCGTCGGGTGGCTCTTCCATGCCGAGGAAGACCTTCTTGAACTGCACCATCCCCGCGTTGGTGAACAGCAGGGTGGGATCGTCGCCCGGCACGAGGGAGGACGAGGGGCGGACGACGTGCCCGTGCTTGGCGAAGTAATCCAGGAAGGCCTGGCGGATGTCAGCGGCGTGCATAGTTCTGGGAATCTATAGAGGGAAAGGGTGCTGGTCACCTGCGCGCGTATCGCGTGCGGTTTTGGTTTGGCGCGCGGCGGAGCGGCGGGTACCCGCCGCTCCGCCTCCCCATTCCCGTGGGGGCGCTTCGCTTCGCTCGCGCGGGGGACGGGGCCTTCCCCTCTTCGCGTTCCAGACGGGGGGGCGGCGCGCCGCTGGCATCCGTTGTTGAGGGCGGGGCTTGCCGCAAGTCGCGCTCGCCCCCGTTCCTCACGCGCGCGGCGCCCCCTCCCCCAAGGAATCGGGCACCCGATAGCTTGAGGCATGACTCGTCCAGACTTCAAATCGCTGATCCGTTGGCTCGACGCCACCGTCGTGTCCGTGGCCATCGCCGTCGTGATCGGCGGGATCACCCGCCTCACCGAGAGCGGACTCTCCATCACCGAATGGAAGCCCGTCTCCGGCGTCCTGCCGCCGCTCAGCGAGGTAGACTGGGTGTCCGCGTACGCCAAGTTCCAGGAGATCCCGCAGGCGCAGACCTTGCACGCCGGCATCTCGATGGCGGCGTTCAAGGTGCTGTACTGGTGGGAATGGCTGCACCGCCTCCTCGCGCGCGGCGTGGGGCTCGTGATCGCGGTGCCGTTCTTCTGGTTCTGGGCGAAAGGGCAGATTCCCGCCTCGCTCACGCTGCGCCTCGCCTCGCTCCCCGTGCTCGTGGCGGCGCAGGGGGCGCTCGGCTGGTACATGGTGAGTTCGGGACTCGTGGAGCGCACGAACGTCAGCCAGTACCGGCTGGTGGCGCATCTCGGGCTCGCGCTGGTGATCCTCGTGATCGCGCTCTGGACCTCGGCGTCGCTGCGGGTGGCGATGCGTGGGACGGAGGAGCAGGTCTCCACATCGTTCAATCTCACCCGCTGGGCGCTCGTCGCCGACGGTTTCGCGATCTGGACCTTTGTCGTCATCCTGAGCGGCGGCTTCGTGGCCGGCCTGCGCGCCGGCAAGAGCTTCAACACCTTCCCGCTGATGGCCGGACAGGTCGTGCCGCCGGGGTACGGTCAGCTGGACGGATTCCTGAAGGACGCGTTCGAGAATCCCGCCTCGGCGCAGTTCCACCATCGCGTCCTTGCGATCGTCACCGTCTTCGTTGCCGTCGGCCTCTGGCTCTGGGTCAGCACCGCCGACGCGCCCGCGCGCGTGGTACGCGCCCAGCGCAACGTGGCGCTCATCGCAGCGGCGCAAGTCTGCCTCGGCATCGCGACGTTGCTGCTGGTCGTGCCAGTGACCGTCGCCGCACTGCACCAGCTGGTCGCGGTGGTGCTGCTGGGCGCGACGGTGCTGGCCGCGCACGCCGCGCGGCGCGCGGCGCGCGAAGCGCGCCAGTCAGGCCCGAGAATTGAGCGAGACCGGGTACCCCTAAACTGCGCGCCCCAGATCGGCGCGCCCCCAGCGGACGTCAGGCCTTGTAGTCCGCCATGATCGTCCGCAGCACCGCCGCGATATCCGCGGAGTCATAGCCGCGGCGCGCCAGGTAGCCGTACAGCCGCTTCCGCACCGCGTCCGGCTCCTGCCCGCGCAACACCGCCAACTTCTTGCGGGCCGCCGCCTCGAGCAGCGCGCGCTCGTCCACTGACTCCTCCTCGAGCACGTCGGCGATCGCGGCGCTGGCCATCTTGCTGTCCACGCCGCGCCGCGAGAGTTCCTGCGCGAGACGCCGCTTGGACATGCCCTTGCCGAGGGCGCGAGAGCGGGCGAAGGCGCGCGCGAACTGGCTGTCGTCAATGGCGCCGATCTCGGTGAGTCGCTGGACGGCGTCGGTCACGTCCCCTCGGTCGAAGCCGCGCTGCAGCAGCCAGCGCTCCAGCTCGTGGGCGCTGCGCGCCCGGCGGCCCAGCGCGGCTGCGGCGCGATCGAAGGCCTCGAGCTTGCGAGCCGCCAACAGCAGCCGCTCGCCCGCCGCTTCATCAATCACCTTCCCCACCGAGAGGCCCGCGTCGTGCAGGAAGGCGGCGTTCACGATGGCAACGCTCTTGCCGTCCACGAGCACCGAGTAGCGCCCCGGTTTCCGGGGGTTCTCGCGCAGTGCGGTGATCGTGCCGGTGACGGCGGATGCCGAATGCGCGCCATCGGCATCCGCGTCTTCAGGCCCACCTACCGTGACCATCTTCGACTTCGTCCAGCTGAACATCAACGCACTCCGTGGGATGCCATCTGGAGTGAGTGAAAACCGCCATCCGGCGCCTCACTCCGTACCAATCAACTCCCTCACCTCTCGTCCCCCAAACCTCCACTCCTCTCCCGCAACGAGCCCCCTGCGCCTGTTCCCCTCCCAATCGCGGGGGGAAGAGCACCGGGGGGCCACCCAGGTGCAGATCGGGGATTCCGGGCCCCGGCCGTACACCAAGATCGACCCCCCGGCGCAACCCACGGGGCGAGTGTGCTGCCCCTAGTCCTCCGCGGCGTCCTCGCCGACGGGCGCCAATCCGATACCGAGCACTTCCTTGACCTTCGCCTCGATCTCGAGCATGACGGCCTGGTTGTCGCGCAGGAACATCTTGGCGTTCTCGCGTCCCTGCCCGATGCGCTGATTGTTGTAGCTGTACCAGGCGCCGGACTTCTCGATGATCCCCGCCTCGGCACCGATATCCACCAGCAGCGAGACGTGCGAGATCCCTTCGGCGTACATGATGTCGAACTCCGCCTGCTTGAACGGCGGGGCGACCTTGTTCTTCACGACCTTCACGCGCACGTGCGAGCCGATGACGTCTTCCTTTTCCTTCACCGGTCCGATGCGGCGGATGTCGAGGCGCAGCGAGGCGTAGAACTTGAGGGCCTTGCCGCCCGTCGTCGTCTCGGGGTTGCCGAACATGACCCCGATTTTCTCGCGCAACTGGTTGATGAAGACCACCGACGTCTTGGAGCGGGCAATCGCGCCGGTCAGCTTGCGAAGCGCCTGGCTCATGAGCCGCGCCTGCAGGCCGACGTGCGAATCGCCCATTTCGCCCTCGATTTCCGCCTTCGGCACGAGGGCGGCGACCGAGTCGACGACCACGATGTCCACGGCGCCCGAGCGGACGAGGATCTCGCAGATCTCAAGCGCCTGCTCGCCCGTATCGGGCTGCGAGATGAGGAGCTTGTCCACGTCCACGCCGAGCTTCTTGGCGTACTCGGTGTCCAGCGCATGCTCGGCGTCGATGAAGGCCGCGGTGCCGCCCATCTTCTGCGCGTTGGCGATGACATGCAGGCAGAGCGTGGTCTTGCCCGACGACTCCGGCCCGTAGATCTCCGTGACGCGTCCGCGCGGAATGCCGCCCACGCCGATCGCCGCATCGAGATTGATGGCGCCCGTCGGAATCGATTCCACGCGCACCGCCGCACGGTCGGAGCCCATCTTCATGATGGCGCCCTTGCCGTACGACTTCTCGATCTGCGCGATGGCGAGACCGAGTGCCTTCTTCTTCTCGTCGTGCTGCGCGGCGGTAACGGCCATGAACTCCTCGAGCGTACTGGGGCCAGCGGCCCGTGGAGGGAATCTACCCCGGTGAAGCGGTGGGGCTATCCCCGAATAAAAAGCGAAAACGGCGTCCCGAAGAAAATACGAAGAGAACGTACTTTGACAAGGGGGTGGGCGGCCCACTCAATGCGTAACGTGTTTCCGAACAACGACTTATCAACAGACGGTGCAACTTGTTGTGGACTATCGCTTTATGCGTCACCAGGCACGGGTGGTAGCAAATCCGTGATCTTGCCCGAGCTGCATTATGTCGTGAATTGTTACACTGTGAACGCAGACTCGATGTGCCGAACCCAGGCTGTTCGATCGTGCAGCAGTACCCCAATGACGTCGAAGCGATACTCGCGTTCGCTCGAGCCCCGCGCGGAAGCGCTGCCGTCGGTACGCACCGCGCCTTCATGGCGCGCCATCCACTCGCGTGCGCTACGCACGAGTGAACGCTGCTTCTGCGCGTGCACGGCCTCCACGGGATCGCCGAACTCGAGCGCCGCGCGCGTCTTCACCTCGACAAAGGCGACAATGCCATCACGCTCGGCGATCACATCAATGTCGCGATGCCCACTACGCCAGCGGCGCGCGAGCACGGTGTAGCCCTGGCGCTCGAGCCAGCGGGCGGCGACTCGTTCGCCGAGTTCGCCGAAGGTGTTCGTCGCTTTTGTCATGGCGCGAGTGTAGCGGTACGGCGCGCGCCGTGTGTCACCATTCGCGTGCGGTCCGCATCCTATTCGCGCGCAGGAGGGCGACAGACCCGCGTGCAAGCGAAGCGCGCGGCGCCGGGGGTGTGCGAGGACCTCCTTACTCCTCCCGGTTTCCGCAGATCCGGTCGAGGTCCTCGAGGCCCGCGAGCACATCGCGCGGCTTGGAACCGTCCGGCGGGCCGAGCACACCGGCGAGGTGCAGTTGGTCAATGACGCGCGCGGCGCGACCGTAGCCGATCTTCAGGCGACGCTGCAGCAGCGACGTGGAGCCGCCCTGGTTCTGGATACAGACCTCTGCCGCCTCGCGGAACAGCTTGTCGCGGTCGCTATCGTCGGTGTCGCCATCCTGCCCGGCACCGGCCTCCAGCGCCTCCTGCAGGCGCACACGTTCGAGGATGTCCATCTCCGCTTCCGTGGGCTCGTGCATGTAGCCGTTGGCCTCGAGCGCCGCCTGGCGGGCCTCGCGACGGTCGGCGTACCAATGCATCAGCCGCTCGGTGTCCTCGTTGCTCAGAAACGCCCCCTGCAACCGCGCGGGCTCGCTCTTGCCAGGCGGAATGAACAGCATGTCGCCATTGCCGAGCAGCGACTCGGCGCCCATGCCGTCAATGATCGTGCGACTGTCCACCTGGCTCGCCACGCGGAAGGCGATCCGGCTGGGGAAGTTGGCCTTGATGAGCCCGGTGATGACGTTCACGCTCGGACGCTGGGTCGCGAGAATGAGGTGAATGCCGATGGCGCGCGCCTTCTGCGCGAGCATCGCCAGCGGCGTCTCGACCTCGGCGGCGCAGGTCATGATGAGGTCGGCAAGCTCGTCGATGACCACCACGATGTAGGGAAGCACATTCCCCTTGTACTCGCGGTCCTCGAACGCAACGCTCGGATTCTTGGGTTTCAGCAGCCTGTGGCCGTCGCGCACCCTCTGGTTGAAGTCCTGGATGTTGCGCGCACCGTTGGCCGCGAGGAGCTGGTAGCGCTCCTGCATCTCCAGCACAGCCCACTTGAGCATCGCCGCCGCGTCCCGGTTGTCGGTGACGACCTTGTGGCGCAGGTGCGGCAGGACGTTGTAGACGCTGAGCTCGACCATCTTGGGATCCACCATCAGGAAGCGCAGCGTCTTGGGCGTGTGCCGGTAGATGAGGCTCGTGATGATGGTGTTCACGCAGACCGACTTGCCCGAGCCGGTGGCGCCGGCGATGAGCAGGTGCGGCATCTTGGCGAGGTCGGCCACCACGGCGCGCCCCTCAAGGTCCTTGCCGATGGCCATCGGCAGTGCGAACGGTTTGGTGGCGTAGTCGCGGCTTTCGAGGAGTTCGCGGAAGATCACCATCTCCGAAATGGGGTTCGGCACCTCGATGCCTACAGCGCCCTTGCCGGGAATGGGAGCGACGACGCGAATGGACTGCGCGCGCATGGCGAGCGCGAGGTCATTGGCGAGGTTCGCGAACTGGCGCACCTTCACGCCGGGCGCAGGTTCGATCTCGAACTGCGTCACGGTCGGGCCGGTGGTGCGGCCAACGAGCTCGCCGTCCACGCGGAAGGTGCGCAGCGCGTCCATCAGCTTCTGGCCAGCGGCGTCGAGCTGCGCGCGGCCCGCGTCGGCGTTGCGCACGGGCGGCAGCGAGAGCAGCTCGGGCGACGGCAGTTCCTCGGCGAGCGGATCCACGAGTTCCGTTGCGTCGATCAAGTCGGCGACCGCATCGTCTCTCGACTTCTTGCGCCTATCCGACTTTTCCCCCTTGCCGCGGATGGACGCGGAGGAGGCGGATTGCGCGGATGCGTCGATGAGTTCAAAAGCGCCGTCGGGTCCCGATTCCTGCGCGGCCGTGCTGGCGGGGACGATGGCCGGCATGAGCGACAGGTCGAGCGCCGGCATCTCGGAGGCCGGCGGTTCCATCTGCTCGGCCTTCGTGAGGTTGCCTTCCGCTGCCACGATGGGAGTGGCCGAGCCGAGTATGGCGCGGATCGGGTTCCAGTTGAGGGCGACGGCGGAGAGGGCGCTGAGGGCGAGCGCCACCACCACCCAGGCACCGCCGTTGCCGATGGCCTGCACCAGGTAGAACGCGGCGAACGAACCCCAGAGGCCGGCCAGCGGATCCATTTCAGCGTTGGCGAACTGGCCGCGGGCGAGCGAGGCGATGACGGGCACCAGGACGGCGAGGCCGATGGTGAACGTGAGCCAGCGGCGGTCGTCCTTTTCGCCGATGCGCCCGAGGAGGCGCAGGGAGAAGACGGCGGGGATGAGCGGCACGATGGCGGCCGAGAGGGCTCCGACGAGGGTCAGCACGGACCAGCGCAGGCAGGCGCCGACGGGGCCGAAGACGGACCCGGCGTCGGCACACGACTCCGACGTGAACGCGGGCCGCGCCAGCAGGGCGCCGGCGATGAAAACCGCGCCGAGCATCAGGGCGATGCCACCGACCTCGCGCTTGAGATGTTCGCGGCGGACGGCCTTGGCCAGCTGCTCGGGCGTGGGGTCCGCGCCGTCGCTCTTGCCGCGCTTGCGGCGCGGCATGTTCTGCACGGGCTCGCCGATGTCGCTCTCGGTCACGGGAGCGGTGCGGCGGGCGCGGGGCGGCGTGTAGACCTCATCGTCCGGGGTGGCCGCACGACGACGGCGGGGCTTCGGGGCGACGTCGAGGTCATCCAGCGACGAATCGTCCGTCATGCCAGCGCGGGACGACCTGGACCGCATCGAGCGCGCCACAGGCGTCGAGGTCGGCTCCAAATCCATGGTCTCGGAGGAATCGTCCGTGCTGAGCGTCGCGGAAGAGCCGCGCAAAATCTTCGCCATAGGCCTCGTCAATGCACGCGCTCGCGCGCGCGTCGTCATTCATCGTGAGCCGGTCGCCCAGCGCCGCGCGGAGACGATGAACGAGAGCCCCGGCACAAGCGGAATCCTCGAGCGCGAAGCCTCCCTCACGTCCCGAACAGGCGATGGCCACAACCGCATCCTCCCTGAGCCTGCGCTCAAGGCGGGAGACGATTGCTGTCAGATTGACGTATGAAGCGAGGAGCAAGTCACAACTATTAGGGCGGAACGAGGAGGGGGTAGAGGCGAAGGGACGAGGGACGGGGGGTGGGACGAGGAGGGGATTGCCCGGGGCGGCGGTGCCGCCGCCCGCGCCGGCTCGCTCCGGGGCTGCCTGACGTGCCATCAGAATCGCGAGGGCTCGCGTGCCGTTCGTCGTGGTCCAGGCGATGTCCCTCCCCTGCACCGCCGCCCGCGTGAACTCGAGGGGGGAGTTGCCGAGGTCGAAGCCCTCTGGGCGGACGGCGTTGCGCTCACCGGCGAGCAGGGCCTGCCCGGCGTGTGCCTGCGCGTCGTCGAGAGTCGCGCACGGGACGATCGAGCGGGCGCCATTCGCGAGGGCGTACGCGGCGCCGGTCGTGAAGCGGAGGACATCGATGACTACCGCGACGTCACAGGCGGACGGAAGGGGAGTCAGCAGGACGGAGAGGGGCACGACTACGAGTCGGAACGAGGAGGAGGTAGAGGCTGTGGGACGAGGGACGAGAGATGGGACGAGGGACGAGAGGCGCGCAATGAAACGATGAGCTTGGCGGTACTTCGATGACGGGGTTTCGGCTGAGCGCCCCTACCCTGTCGGCATGGACATCGCACTTCTCGACGAACTCGGACGCTGGGAAACGGGCGTTTCACCCGCCGAGACGGGGGATTCTCTCTGGAAATTGCATGCGTACCGCCTCGCCCGATACCTGCTCGATTGCTGCCGCTCGGATATCGCCGCAGCGCATCCACCACTGCATGCGCAGAGCGCGGATCAGCTGCGGCGTGCAGTGGCCTCCATCACGGCGAACATCTCCGAAGGCTACTCACGCCGCACGCCGAATGACCGGACGCGTTTCTACTCGTACGCGCTCGGCTCCGTGCGCGAAGCGACGGTGTGGTACATGAGCGTGCGCGCGCACCTGCCGGCGGATCGCGTGCAGCGACGGATTGACCTAATTGCGCAGCTCAGGCGACTGGTGCTCGGCATGCACGGGAACGTCGGGAGGACGGGGGGATGGAGGTCGAAAGGGGAGTAGAACGGAACGAGGAGGAGGTAGAGGCGCAGACTGCTCGGAACGAGGAGGAGATAGAGGCTTCGCCTCTACCTCCTCCCCGTTCCGAAAGGTCACTCCTCAAAGAGATCCTTCCCCTCAACCTCGAGGAACTTCGTATGCACATCCCCCCTCATGAAATCCGGGTGGCTCATCACCTTCGAGAGGAACGGAATCGTCGTCGTCACGCCCTGCACGATGAACGTGTCCAGCGCGAGGCGCATCTTGGCCAGCGCCTCGGTGCGGTCCACGCCGTGCACGATGAGCTTGGCGATCATCGAGTCGTAGAACGGCGGCACGGTGTAGCCGGCGTAGGCATGCGTGTCCACACGCACGCCATTGCCGCCCGGCAAGTGGAACACCTCGATCTTGCCGGGTGACGGCTGGAAGTTCCGGAACGGGTCCTCGGCGTTGATGCGGCACTCGATGACGTGCCCGCGCATCTGCGGCGTCTCCTTCTCGCGCAGCGCCTCGCCGGCGGCCACGCGGATCTGCGCCTTCACGAGATCCACCCCGGTGATCATCTCCGTCACGGGATGCTCCACCTGGATGCGGGTGTTCATCTCCATGAAGTAGAACGACCCGTCGGTGTCGAGGAGCATCTCCACGGTGCCCGCGCCGACGTAGTCAATGGCCTTCGCGCCGAGCACGGCGGCCTCGCCCATCCGCTCGCGGAGCGCGGGCGTCATCGCCGGCGACGGCGACTCCTCGATGAGCTTCTGGTGGCGGCGCTGCACGGAGCAGTCGCGCTCCCCCAGGTGAATCACGTTGCCGTGCGTGTCGCCGAGAATCTGGAACTCGATGTGGCGCGGGCGCCGCAGGTACTTCTCCACATACACATCGCCATTGCCGAAGGCTGACAGCGCCTCGGTGCGCGCCATCTGGAACGAGCGGGCGAACTCCTCGGCGTCGTTGGCAACGCGCATCCCCTTGCCGCCGCCGCCGGCGGCGGCCTTGATGATCACGGGGAAGCCGATCTTCCCGGCGAAGCCCAGGGCCTCATCCACATCCTCGACGGGTCCGGGGGTGCCGGGCACCACGGGGACGCCGTTCTCGATCATCTTGGCGCGCGCCGCCGCCTTGTCGCCCATCATCCGGATCTGCGGCGGCGTCGGCCCGATGAAGGTGATGCCGCTCGCGGCGCACGTCTCGGCGAACTCGGCGTTCTCGGCGAGGAAGCCGTAGCCGGGGTGGATGGCGTCGGCGCCGGTGATCTCGGCGGCGGCAATCAGCCGCGGGATGCGGAGGTAGCTCTCGCGCGCGGGCGCGGGGCCGATGCAGACGTCGTCATCGGCGAATCGCACGTGCAGCGACTCCCGATCGGCCTCGCTGTACACGGCGACCGTCTGGATGCCGAGCTCGCGGCACGCACGGATGACGCGCAGGGCGATCTCGCCGCGGTTGGCGATCAGGACTTTCTTGAACAAAGTGGCAGCAGGCCGATGGTAGAGGGTCGATGGTAGATGGTAGATGACAGTCAGGGTGATGGAGCGCAAAGCGGCGGAGGACCGCGTCTACCATCTACCTTCGACCATCTACCATCTGCTCGTCACTGCGTGAATGTGTCCCAGCTCGTATCACTCGTCCCCGCGATACCCTGCACCTTGAGCGCGAACTCGCTCGGGTTGGTGGAGAAGAGCAACGCGTTCTCGTACGAGATGACACCCTTCGAGTACCAGCCCATCAGCGACTGGTCGAAGCTCTGCATGCCGTACTGCACCGTCCCTTCCTTGATGAGGTCGGGAATGTTGAGCGCCCTGTTCATGTCGCGGATGTTGTCCTGCACCGCCGCCGTGTTGATGAGCACTTCGCACGCGGGGACGCGGCCAGGACGGTCGGAGCGCGGCACGAGGCGCAGCGAGACGACGGCGTTGAGCGCGGTGGACAGCGAGAAGCGCACGTCGGCCTGCTGGTGGGGCGGGTAGAACGACAGCACGCGGTTGATGGTCTGCGTGGCATCGGTGGTGTGCAGCGTGCTGAAC
>PNKL01000003.1 GCA_013822425.1 Gemmatimonas sp. | reverse complement strand
ATTTTGAGTCCCGTGCGTCTGCCAGTTCCGCCATCCGGGCGCGCGGCCGGTGTCTGATACCCGCGGCGCACCGCGAAAGATAGCCGCCCGCGGCAAGCGCATCTACTGCGCGCAACTACTGCGTCCGCCCCGACACCGGTTCCACGCCAGGGGCGCACCCCGAACACGGTGATAGAACGAACCCCTCCTGCTAGATTATTGGTTTGGCTGCCAGCGCCCTTCGCCCCCCGCGCTGAGTCCTGAACTCATTTAGAACGCGGGCTGGCCGACGACCCAGCCAGAACCAAGGAGAAGTTCATGAACACCGATACGTCGACCATCATCTGGACGAAGATCGACGAGGCGCCCGCGCTGGCGACTCTTTCGCTCCTGCCCATCGTTCAGGCGTTCACCAAGGGCACGGGCATCTCCGTGGAAGAGCGGGACATCTCGCTCGCGGGCCGCATCATCGCCCTGTTTCCGGAGTACCTGACCGAGGCGCAACGCATTCCCGACTACCTGACGCAGCTCGGCGAACTCACGCAGCATCCCGAAGCCAATATCATCAAGCTGCCGAATGTCTCCGCGTCGATCCCGCAGCTCAAGGAAGCGGTCAAGGAGCTTCAGGCGCACGGGTACGCGATCCCGGACTACCCGGAGGCTCCCAGGGACGACGCCGAAAAGGCGCTCCAGGCCCGCTTCGCGAAGGCACTCGGCAGCGCCGTCAACCCGGTGCTGCGCGAAGGCAACTCCGACCGGCGCTCGCCGCTCTCGGTGAAGGCATTCTCGAAGAAGCACCCGCACAAGCTGGCTGCCTGGGCCCCCGACTCCAAGGCCCACGTCGCGCACATGACCAGCGGCGACTTCTACGGCAGCGAATCGTCCATGACGATCGCCAAGGCCACGACGGTCCGATACGAGTTCGTGACCGCCGACGGCCCGGTGATCGTGCTCAAGCCCAAGCTGGCGGTGCAGGAAGGGGAAATCCTCGACACCTCAGTGATGCGCGTCAAGACGCTGCGCCGCTTCTTCGATGAGCAAATCGAAGACGCCAAGCGCCAGGGACTGCTCCTATCCCTGCACCTCAAGGCCACCATGATGAAGGTGTCCGACCCGGTGATATTCGGACACGCCGTCACCGCGTTTTACAAGGAGGTCTTCGACAAGCACGCCGCCACCTTCGCACAACTGGGCGTCAACCCGAGCTTCGGTCTCGGCGACGTCTACGCCAAGATCGCGGGCCTGCCTGCCGACACGCGCGCGGAGATCGAGGCCGACATCACGGCCGTCTACGCCAAGCGCCCGCCGCTGGCGATGGTCGACTCGGACAAGGGCATCACCAACCTCCATGTCCCGAGCGACATCATCATCGACGCGTCGATGCCGGTGGTGGTGCGTGACGCCGGGAAGATGTGGGGCCCCGACGGCAAGCTGCACGACACGAAGGCGATGATCCCCGACCGCTGCTACGCCACCATCTACAAGACCATCATCGAGGATTGCCAGGCGCACGGCGCGTTCGACCCGGCGACGATGGGCAGCGTGCCGAACGTCGGCCTGATGGCCCAGAAGGCGGAGGAGTACGGCTCGCACGACAAGACCTTTATTACCGCCGGGAACGGAAGGATCCGCGTCGTCAACGAGGCCACACTCGAGACACTCCTCGAACAGCGGGTTGAGGCGGGCGACATCTTCCGCTCGTGCCAGACCAAGGACATCGCGGTGCGCGACTGGGTGAAGCTCGCGGTGCGCCGCGCCAGGGCGACGGGTGCGCCGGCGGTCTTCTGGCTCGATGCAAACCGCAAGCACGACGCGCAGGTGATCGCGAAGGTCGAGACCTACCTGAAGGATCACGACACGACGGGACTCGAGATTCGCATCCTGTCCCCGGTCGACGCGATGACGTACTCGCTGGAGCGGATCCGCAAGGGTCTCGACACGATCTCGGTCACCGGCAACGCGCTGCGTGACTACCTGACGGACCTGTTTCCCATCCTCGAGATCGGCACCTCGGCGAAGATGCTCTCCATCGTCCCGCTGCTCGCCGGCGGCGGCCTGTTTGAAACGGGAGCCGGCGGCTCGGCGCCCAAGCACGTGCAGCAGTTCCAGAAGGAGGGCTACCTCCGCTGGGATTCGCTCGGCGAGTTTTCGGCGCTGGCCGCCTCGCTCGAGCACGTCGGCGCCACCTTCGGCAACGCACGGGCCGCGCTCCTCGCCGAGACGCTCGATACGGCGATCGGCAAGTTCCTCGACAACAACAAGTCGCCGGCGCGTCGCGTGGGCGAGATCGACAATCGCGGCAGCCACTTCTACCTGGCGATGTACTGGGCCGAGGCGTTGGCGGCGCAGTCGAAGGACGCAGCAGTGCAGGCGCGTTTCGCGGCGGTGGCCAGGCAGTTGCGCGACAACGAAGCCACGATAAACCGCGAGCTGCTCGCGGCTCAGGGCAAGCCGGTGGACATGGGCGGGTACTACCAGCCGGACGTCGTCAAGACGACGCGGGCGATGCGGCCCAGCCCCACGCTCAACGCCATCATCGACGCGCTCGTGTAGCGACCGGCTGCCCGAAAACGACGCGGGGCGCCTCGGCGCCCCGCTCGTCAATTCTCTCCCCAACAAGCAATGCCCAGAATGGGCATCAGGTTGCCTTCTTGGGATTCGGCGTACCGTGCGTCTGCCGGTTCGGCCATCCGGACCATGCCGCGACATCATGCCGCGACGACGACATCGCCACGGGGAGTTAGGCGGCCGACGATACAGGGTGTCGATCAGTCCGCGATGCCACCGCTCGCGCTGCCGACCCAGCACCCGAAAGGTCGTCGGCACCTCAGTCCAAGCCACCGGGTCGGGCATGCACTCGATCGTGTCGGGTTTGCCGGTGTCGTAGAGATAGCGACGGAGGCGCACGACCAGGTCCATGCCCTCGCCGACCGCGTTCGTGCGGTAGCCGCCGATCTCGCTGACGTAGTGCCGGTGGAACAGTTCGAACGCGCCTGAGATGATGAGGTTGCCGCCAAGCCGGTTCCATCCGAGGCGCCCAAAGAGGAACGCGCGCAGGTATTCCACGGTCTGCACACCGGGCAGCCACGCGCCCGGAACGGCGGCCTTGACGACGCGGCCGAACTCGATTTTGCAGGCATTGACGATCCGGATCGTACCGCCGACCGCTGCCACCCGGCGCCCGAGTCGCAGGGGCCGTGTGAGGCGCTGCAGCGCGTCGGGCTCGATAAGCGTGTCGGCGTCTACCGCCAGGACGTCGGGATACCGCGACGCGTTGATGCCGACATTCAGTGAATCCGCCTTGCCCCCGTTCTCCTTGTCAATCACGAAGAGCTTCGCGAATCGGCGCGACCGGTAGTACCCGCGCACCGGCCTGGTGGCGATGATCGCCTCCACGGTCGGCGGAACCGGATACAGATCGTACTCCTCGATCAGCCGTTTCAGCGTCCCGTCGGGCGAGCCATCGTTGATGACGATCACCTCGTGGCGCGGATACTGCAGCGCCAGGAACGACAGCCACCTGCCAGTGTTCCCATAGTTTCGGAATGGAGAGCAGGAGCAGCACCGCGTACACGCTGTTCAAGCCGAGGAAGTACCACAGGATGAGCGCGTCGGCGATTGGAATCACCGCGCGCACCGCCTCCGCAATCGCAGTCACGACACTCATCCTTCACGAGCGATTGCGGTTGATGAAGAGCAGGGCGACGATCAGCAGCAGGAAGACCGTCTGCGCGACAGCGAGCGTGATGAGGACGACGACAAGCGTCACGCCCCCTGCCGCGCCATTTGCAGCCAGCCCTGCACCTTCGCCATCAAGACACGCAGGTTTACGGGTTTCGTGACGTAGTCCATCGCCCCCGCGGTGAGGGCGCGCACCTGGTCGGCCTCCGTCGCGTGCACCGTGACGAACGCGACGTGATAGTCGTGGGGCCGCTCCGCACGCAGGCGCTCGTACAGCGTCCAGCCATCGATACCCGGAAGGTTGACGTCAAGCAGCACCACCGGACGCCGCCCCTCGATTCGATACGCGCGCAGGTTCGCGAGCGCATCGACGCCGTTGGTGAACGCCCGAAACGTGATGCCGCTTGCCTGCAGGGCGTACTCGATCATGCCCACCAGCGAGCGGTCGTCCTCCACCACGATGACGTCGGGGGCCGACAGCTCGTCGTCACGAACCCACCGGTGGGTCAGGCTGTCGCCGCCCCTGAGCGCCATGTCGGCCGCCTCCAGGGCCGCGCGGCGGCAGCGCGCGACGTCGCGCGACGTCGCGCGCAGATCATTGACGGCAACGATGCCCGCCTTCCACGGCGGGGCGCCCTCGGGCGGCGTCGATCCGAGCCGGGCGAGTCGCGAGGCAGTCTCGTCGGGTCCGAGCGCCAGCACCGCGCACAGCACGGTGTCAATATACCCGGTCGCCCACGATACGACGGCCAGCCCACGGGCAATGCGCGCCGTTTCGCGATACCAGGCGGCGCGATCACCCTCACCGCCCTCCACGCCCGACCGGCGGACGGCGATGAACGACGCGGCAACCTGCCGCGAAGTCAGGGAGGCCAGCGCGCGTTCGGCGTCGCGCTCGAAACGCCTGGCGGCCGGCAGTCCCGTGGCCGGGTGCAGCCCCTGCGCAAGCCACGATGCGCGCCGCCGCTCGAGGTGTTCTGCCACCCGGGCGCGGAGCTCGGCCGGACCGAACGGTTTCCCCAGGAACTCGTCGGCGCCGGCACGAAGTGCTGCCTCGCGCGTTTCCATGTCGGTATTGGCGGACATCAGGATCACGGGTATATCCGCGTACCGTTGCTGGGCGCGCACGAGCTTCACCAGCTGGATTCCCGTGACTCCCGGCATGGAGATGTCCATGAGGACCAGCGACGGCGATGACTCGTCGAGGCGCGCGACCAGCCGCACGGGGTCGTCGAGCGCCTCGACCTTGAACTCCGGGTCAGCGAAGACGCCGCGGACGAGGCACTCCACCATGGGGTCATCGTCGACCACCAGCACGGTCGCTCCGCTCCAGCCGGTCTGTGACAGCAGCCGCTCGCCGACTTCGAAGGCGGAATCCAGGCCGTCGCCGATGTCCACGACGTGCAGGCCATCATCAGCGGCCCGCGATTCGCGCACGAGCCGTGTCCGGGATTCGAGGGCAAGCACCGGCACCCCGAGCTTCGTGGCGCAGGCGGCGACGTCGGGATTCACGGGCGCTCGGATCAGGATCAAGCGCGGTCCGAGGTTGCGCACCCGGCGTTCGTCGCAGGCACCCTCGGGAATCGTGATCATCCTGTAGCCGCGGAGCGTCGCCTCCTCCTCCAACACTGCCGCGAAGGCCGGGTCATCGTCCACGAGCACGATCACGCGACGGGAGATGCCGTCCGGCTCGTTCACATCGCCTGGCGCCTCGAGCGCAAGCCCCAATGCCTCGGCAAAACTCGCGACGAGCGCCGCACGCCGGGTGACGTCGAGCTGCGGGTCGGCGGACCAACGGATCGCGCGGTCCTCCAGCGCCTTCGCAATGCGGTTTGCCTCGTGAAAGCCGAAGCTCCCCGCCGTGCCCCGGATGCGATGCAGCTCCCGTTGCAGCGACTCGAGCGTTGCGGCATCGTCCGGCGCCTGATCCAGGCGCCGCGCCATCGCTCGAAACGTGTCGAGCATGGCCTCGTTCGTGTCCTTGTAGCGCGCGCGCAGCTCGCGCATGGCGTCGGCGAAGGGGTCACGGTTCCCGAGGGTTGTCATCTTCCTTGCCATCCTGAAAAGATCGCTCGAAGCTCCGCCGCCAGCGACATGGGATCGAACGGCTTGGCAATCACGCCAATCGCGCCTAGGGCGCGCAACTGCTCGACCTCGGCCGGCTGGACCTTGGCCGTCATGAAGACGACGGGGAGGCGGGCCGTTGCCACGTCGGCGCGCAGGGCCTCGAGCGTCGCTGGCCCGTCCATGCCGGGCATCATCACGTCGAGCAGCACGCAGTCCGGGGCGAACGCGGTAGCGACGGCCACCGCATCATGCCCCGAACTGCATACCTGCACCGTCAGTCCGCCGACCGTTTCAAGCGCAAGCGTCGCGATGGCCTGGATGTCGAGGTCATCCTCGATGTACAGGACCCGTGTGAGTGGCCCATCCGACATCGTCAGTCTCCCGTGGAAAGGGTGCCGCCGGGTTCCTGCCCGGGCGCGCCAAATGTCGTGAACGCAAGGCGGCGAATCGTCGCCAGCAGTTGATCGTTCGTCGTCGTCGCCTTCGCCAACGTTGCTGCCACCATCGCCTCGACGTCCACCGGTATGTCCGTACCTGCGAACACGAGCACGGAAGGCGGCGGCACGAGCCTGTTCACGGTTGCCAGCAACTCCTGGCCGGGTCCGTCTGGCAGGCCGAGATCGAGCAGGATGAGGTCAAACCGCTCGCGCCGCAGCGCCGCCTGCGCCTCCGTGAGCGTCGCGACCGGCGTCACGTTCGCGATGTCCGCAAGCAGAGAGCGCACGACTTCGCGCAGGTCGTCGTCGTCCTCGACGTGGAGCACGCGGGCCCGGCCTCCCATTTCCGCCGTCGCCCGGCGCAGCGCTGCCGCCAGGCGCACGCGGTCAATGGGCTTGCCGATCCAGTCCACGATGACGAATCCGCCACTAAGCGCCAGACGGCCGCTTGAGGCGTTGGCCGATACGACGATGACCGGCACGTCCGTCGTCGCAGGGTTGGCCCGCATGTCCCTGATGAGGTCCAGGCCGCTACGCCCCCCGGGGAGTCCAATATCCACGGTGACGGCGTCATACGTCGCGGTGGCGAGCCGTTCCACTGCCTGCTCCGCGTCATAGGCGACGGCAACAGCGTACCCGTCCTCCTCGAGCATCATCTGGAGGAGGTGAGCCACATCCACGTCATCTTCGCAGACGAGCACGCGCGGGCGTCCGCCCAGCGCCGGCGACGCCACGACCGGCATGAGGCCTCTCGCTACGGGAGTGGCCGGCAGCCTGAACGTGAACGTGGTCCCCACACCGGGGACCGACTCAAACTCGATGTTGCCATGCATGCCTTCGACCAGGGCTTTCGTGATGCTGAGACCGAGCCCCGTCCCCCCCTTCTGGCGTGTATCCGACGAGTCGGCCTGCCAGAACTTCTGGAAGACACGATCGTGATACTCGCCCGGAATGCCGCGGCCACGATCCTGTACGGCCACCGCTAGCCGTCCCGCAGCAAACCTCGCCGTCAGCGATACGACCGACCCCGCCGGCGAGAACTTGGCGGCATTCGACAACAGGTTTGAGAGCACCTGCTGGAAACGGTCCGCATCGACCGAGACCTCCACATCGGGGACGCGCTGATCCAGCGCCAGTTCGACGCCGAGCGGCGCCGCATACGCCCGGTTCGCTTCGATCGCCTGCGTGAGCAGCGGAGCCAGCGCGTGGGAGCGCAGCTCGAACCGCATCCGCCCTGACGCGACCTTGTCGAGATCGAGCATGTCGTTGATCAGCCGCACCAGGCGCTTGGCGTTGTTGTGCGCGATGTCGAGGAGTGTCGTGGCCTTGGGTGGCAGCTCGCCGGCTGCACCGCCAGTGACAAGCCCCAGGGAGCCGACGATGGACGTGAGCGGCGTGCGCAGTTCATGGCTCACCGTGGAGATGAACTCCTCTTTGGCGCGCTCGAGTGACTCTCGCTCCGTCAGGTCGTATCCGATGCCAAGGAACCCCAAGACCGAACCGTCCCGGTTCCGCAGAGTCGTGATGGAGAGCAGCACGCGGAAGCGCGACCCATCTTTGCGGATGTAAGTCCATTCGCGTTCGTCGGGTGGACCAAGTACGGCCTTGGAGACGAAGGCTTCGAACCCCGGTGCGACCGGGCGCCCGAGCTCCGCGGTCAGTTCAGCCGCGCGGGCGGCAACCTCCTCGGAATCGTGGAAGATCGCGGGGCTCGTCTTGCGCACAATCTCGTCAGCCGCGTACCCCAGCATTCGCTCCGCCGCCGGGTTGAACGTCAGTATCTCGCCGTGCGGATCGGTGGAGATGATGCTGTAGGCGGCGCCGTCCAAGATGGCCCGCTGCAGGGACAACGTCTGGTGCAACTGCTCCTCAGTCGCCTTGCGTTCGCTGATGTCCCGGGTGATTCCAGCATATCGTCGTCCGGACGCAACCGGCACCTCGCTAACGGCGAGCTCCATCGGGAAGGTCGTTCCATCCTTCCGCCGCCCGACGACGGTGCGGCCGATGCCGATGACCCGACGCTCCCCCGTCGTCGCGAAGCGATGGAGATAGCCGTCGTGCTCCGAGTGATAGGGTTCGGGCATCAGCATGCGTACGTTCTGCCCGATGACTTCAGGTGCCGAATACCCGAACATGCGTGACGCGGCGGGGTTCAGGTATTCGACGATGCCCCGCTCGGTGATCGTAATCAGGCCGTCGATGACGTGGTCCCGCACCGCCTCCAGGTAGCGCTGCATCTCCCGTCCCTGCGCAACTGCGGCGCGCTCCTGCGTGACCATCAGCTCCCGCTCGGCCCACCGGGCGATGGCTCGCAGTTGCCCGGCCTCCGATGCAGTGAACGTACGCGGAACGTGGTCAATGATGCACAGGGTGCCAACCTTGTGCCCGTCAGGCGTGGACAGCGGCATCCCGGCGTAGAACACCACGTGCGGCGGGCCGGTGACGAGCGGGTTGTCACGAAACCGGGCATCGGCCAGCGCGTTCTCCACGACGAACACCTCGTCGCCGAGTATGGCATGGCCGCAGAACGAGACATCGCGCGGCGTCTCCGACGCGTCGAGCCCTTGGCGCGACTTGAACCACTGCCGGCTCACGTCTACGAGCGAGACCAGCGCGATCGGCACGCCGAACAACTGGCGCACGGTCTGCGTGATGGCGTCGAACCGCTCCTCCGCCGGCGTGTCGAGAACGGCAAGTCCGTGTAACACCGCGACTCGCGCGGTCTCTGTGGTCGGCGTGGCAGGTGGTTGCATCGTGAGGGCTGGCGCGGGAGGGAGGTGGTCGCCGGGGTGCCACGGCATGGCGAGCGGGCGAACCTCGCCCACACGCTACGGCATCACGGGCGGCCTTGCCAATAGCGGAGTGAATCTATCGGACCCGCTCGCCGACCACGAGTGGAGGCGACACCGGCCGGCTGCAGCGTCCCTCCGCGTACGGCGGCTGTTGACCTGTGCACGCGTGGTCCCACCAACAGACGTACGAAGGCCGCCCAAGTCAGGCGGCCTTCGTCGTTGCATCGCCAATCGCAATCCTCAATCGATATCCTGTATCGCGATCCTCAGTCCAAATCCTCAATCAGCAGTCGCTACGGGATAATGTCGTCAAACGGCGGCACCACCGGCGCCGCGTTCGGCGGACGCACACCCTGACGAATCGCCGGCCGCTGTCCCTGACGGAGGCCGGCGCCGGGCTGCATGGCGCCAAGCCCCATCCCCTGTCCCATCCCCGCGCCCATCGGCTGGCCCGCGCCCATCGGATTCCGGCGTCCGGCCTGTGCGCGGAACTCGTCCATCCGGCGCCGCATCTGCTCCTGCATCCCGAGGAAACGCGCGCGCTGCATGGGCGACAGATAGCCGGCGAGCTCCTTCTGCTCCTGCTCCACCAGCTCAAAGCGCTGCCGCTGGATCTGCAGCATCTTGTCGAGCGCCCCCGAGACCTTCACGTGGTTCGTGGTGTCACCGGCGAGCATCAGGTCTCGCATGCTCATGCGGGCGTCGCGCTCCTGCTCCACGAGCAGGCGCCGCTTCTCCTCGAACTTCTTGTTGGTCGCCTGCAGCATCGTGAACTGGTCATCGGTGAGCTTCAGCTGGTTCTTCAGCTGGGTACCGATGCGGTCGCGGATCTGCTGCTCCAACATGGCGCGGTCCTGCGGCTGGCCGTGCATCATCTGTCCTCGCATCATCTGCCCCTGCATGCCCGGCTGCACCTGCGGCTGGGGTGGTGCCGCCTTCGGTTGCGCCGCTGGCGGGTTCTGCGCCATCGCTGATCCGGCCACGAGGCCCAGCGCGAGTCCAACACGAACGATGTGCTTCATAGGGTCTTGCCTCCTTCATTCATGATGACGGGTGTCATCGACTCGGGATCCGTGCTGGGCAGCGTCCTGACCGAATCCATCTGCCCCAAGAGAGCCTGCAGGTCATTCAACGAAAGGTCCGACAGTCCGCCGCCGAACGTGATGCCGTGCTCAGACTGCACCGACGCCGTCGACTGCGTCGATTCCGCGCCGGCCGCCGCGGCCACGTGCGACGAATCCGCCACTCGCACTGCGCCGGTTTCGGGCGCTCGCCGCCAGACGATGCCGCCGCCCACGGCGAGCACCAGCCCTGCCGCCGCGGCGTACTGCCAGACATGTCGGCTCACCCCGCGCCGCGGCATCACGCGAACGACAGGTTGCGGCTTTGGCAGCGCACCGACGATGGCCGCCACGTTCATGCGCGGCACGCCGAGCGCGAGGCCGTCCTGCACGCGCCCAAGCAACGCCAACTCGGCGCGGCACATCGCGCAGGCGTCGAGGTGTTCGGCCACCCGTGCCGCGTCGTCGGCTCCAAGCACGCCACGGGCGTACTCAGGGAGCAGGTCGCGCATCAGTCCATTGGGACAGTCAGTCATCGCTCAGGTACTCCTTCATCGCTCAGGTACTCCTTCACTGCTCGCATCGCGTTGTGGTAGTGCACGCGGCACGCGCCCTCCGTGCTGTCCACCATCTTCGCGATCTCCGAATAGGGCATCCCTTCCGTCACCCGCAGCGTGAACACCTCGCGCTGCAACGGGGACAATCGACCGACCGCCTGCTGCACGCGAAGCAACGCTTCGTCCGCCACCATGCCATCGAGGGCGTTAAACTCCTGGACCGCGTGTCCTTCATCCAGCTCCACCTGGTTCCTGCTGCGCCGCTCGGCGCGTTGCCGGTCGAGCACGAGGCGCTTCAGGATGGTGAACAGCCACGTACGCAGCGAACTGTCCGACCGGAAATTGTCGATCGAGTGGAACGCCCGCACGAACGTGTCCTGCACCAGATCGTCCACGCCATCGCGCACCCCGTGCGTGGCCGCGAAGCGGGCGAGCGCCTGGGCATGCCGTTCCACGATCTCGGTCGCCGCCCGCTGATCACCCCGTTGCCATCGGGTGATCAGCGCAACATCCACCTGGGCGTCACCTTCGCGGCTCGATTCACTCATGCGCTCACCATCTTGGACGCCATCCCCCCGCCGGTGTTAATGGCCGCTTGACGAATCTGCGCCGGGAACCCAGCATCCGGTGCAGCGGCGGGTCGTACCCCTGCCCCCGCACCCCACCGTGCCCGTGCCCCTGCACCCCACCCTGCACCGCCCGACCACAGTGATTGAGCTCATCGCCCACCGCGGCGCCTCCCGCGAACACCTCGAGAATACGCTTCCGGCCTTCCAGCGCGCGCTCGATCTCGGGGCCGACGGAGTGGAACTCGATGTGCACTGCACCGCCGATGGCACCGTCCTAGTGCACCACGACGCCGCGCTTCGCGGTGAACCCGCCGATCCGGCCCTCGCCGGTCGCCCCATCGCGGCATTGACGACTGCGGAAGTCGCGTCGTTTCGGCTCCCCGACGGGGGCTCCGTGCCGTCCCTTGAGGAGGTGGCACAGCTGCTTCGCGCCCGCGCCACGCTGTACTGCGAGCTGAAGGGGGCCGGCACCGCCGAACCGGCCCTCAAGGTGCTCCGGCGTTACGGCGGCCCCTGTGCCGTACACTCCTTCGATCACCGCATGGTCGCTGAGGCGGCCGCGTATGCTCCGGAGATTCCCCGTGGCGTGCTCGAGGTGAGTCGTCACGTGGATCCGACCAACGCTCCGGCCAGCGTCGAGGCCCGTGATCTCTGGCAACTGGCGGAACACGTGGATGAACCCCTGGTGCGCGCCATGCATGCCGTCGGTGGACGTGTCATCGCCTGGACGGCCAACAGCCCCGATGCCATCGAGCGCCTCGCGAGCTGCGGCGTGGATGCCCTTTGCACCGACGACGTCGCGCTGGCCCGGCAGGTCCTCGGCCTCTAACCGGGACTCGTGCTTTCGGTGCGTTACCGCTAGGTTTGCCGGTCGACCCGACCGGAGCTCACCAGCAATGAAGTTCGCCCCGCTGGCCCCCCTGGCCCCCTTGGCCCGCCTTCTGGCGCTGGCCCTTGCCGTCGCGCCCTGCGCGGCGAACTCGCAGGCTGTCGCGGGCGCCGCCGCCGACACGGCACACAAGGCCACGCCCCCTGGAGCCGGAGCGCTCTCGATCCCCAATGCCGATCCGTTCCCCAGCACCTACCGTGCCCGGACAACGAAGGCGACGGTGATCCGCAACGTGCACATCTTCACCGGCGCCGGCCCGCTCATCCGCGGGGGCGCCATCCTGCTGCGCGACGGCAAGATCATGGCGGTCGGTGCCACCGTGCCCGCGGCACCCGATGCGACGGTCATCGATGGCGGCGGGCGGTACGTGACGCCCGGCCTCGTGGATACCCACACGCACCTCGGCGTTTACCCAGCGCCCGGCGGGCCAGCCCACTCCGACGGCAACGAGGCCACGGCACCGGTGACGGCGCACGTCTGGGCGGAACACTCGGTCTGGCCGCAGGATCCGCAGTTTCCGCGAGACGTCGCGGGCGGCGTTACGACGGTGCAGGTCCTCCCGGGTTCCGCCAACCTGATTGGCGGTCGCTCCGCGATCCTCAAGGTCGTCCCCTCGACCTCCGTGCAGGGAATGAAGTTCCCCGGCGCCAAATACGGCCTGAAAATGGCGTGCGGCGAGAATCCCAAGCGAGTGTACGCGAACCGCGGGCCCGCCACCCGCATGGCCAACGTGGCGGGCTACCGTGCCGCGTGGATCCAGGCCGAGGCCTATCGGCGGAAATGGGATGCGTGGAACGCGAATCCCAAGGGCGATCCGCCAACGCGCGACCTTGGCCTCGAGACGCTTGCCGAGGTGCTGCGCGGCCACATCCTCGTCCAGAACCACTGCTATCAGGCCGACGAGATGATGCAGATGATCGACATCGCGCGTGAATTCGGCTACAAGATCCGCTCGTTCCATCACGGCGTGGAAGCGTACAAGATCGCCGACCAACTCGCGAAGGAGGATATCTCGGGCTCGCTCTGGGCTGACTGGGGCGGCTTCAAGATGGAATCGCTCGACGCAATCCGGGCGAACATCGCCATCGTGCACGCCGCCGGCGCGCGCGCCGTCCTGCATTCGGACGACGCGCTCGGCTCGCAGCGACTCAACCAGGGCGCCGCCAAGGCGCTGGCGGCCGGACGCGCGGCGGGCATTCCGCTGACGGACGAGGACGCCATCACGTGGATCACGCGCAACCCGGCGTGGACCCTGGGGCTCGATGACCGCATCGGCACGCTGGAACCCGGCAAGAACGCCGACGTGGTGCTCTGGTCGGGCAACCCGCTTTCCGTGTACACGCGCGCCGACATGGTGTGGATTGACGGCGCCGTCTACTTCGACCGCAGCGACACCTCCCAACGCTGGCGCACCGACTTTGAACTCGGCTATGTCCCGGCCAACGACGGGAGGACCCGCTGATGCGCGCCTGCCTGCAGACCGCCGCGATCGCGGCGCTTCTCGCCCTGCCTGCGGCTGCGCAGGGCCAGGTCATTGCCATCACCGGCGGAACCGTCCACCCAGTGAGCGGCGCACGGATCGAACGCGGCACCGTGCTCGTTCGCGATGGCAAGATCGCCGAGGTCGGCACCAACGTCGCGATTCCCGCCGGCGCGCGCGTGATTGACGCCACCGGCAAGCTCGTCACGCCGGGACTGATCAATGCGAACACGCAGCTCGGCCTCTCCGAGGGCGGCGGCCCGCAGTTCAGCGGCGGCTACAACGACACGCGCGCCAAGGGCACGCGCGGCGTCGCCGCGGCCTTTCGGGCCTGGGAGGGATTCAATCCCGCGTCCGCGTTCATCACGCCGGCGCGCCAAGGCGGTGTCACCACCGTGATGATCGCCCCGGAGGGCGGGATGATCGGCGGCCAGGCCGCGCTGCTGAGCCTCGCCGGCGATCGCCTCGATGACATGCTGGTGCGGCGCGCGAGCGGCGGACCGGCGGTGGCGATGTCGGCGTCGTTCAGTGCGGGCGCGGCCGACGCGGCCTCGCGCGGCGAACTGCTGGGCCGCCTTCGCGAGGTGCTGCAGGATGCCAAGGCGTACGGGGTGAACCGCGCCGCCTTCGAGCGCAACGCGACGCGCAGCTTCGCGGCGCCGCGCGCCGATCTCGAGGCGCTGCAGCCGGTCATCGACACGACGCTGCCGCTCGTCGTGGAGGTGGATCGCGCCGCCGACATCCGCGCCGTGCTCGACCTGAAGCGGCGCGACAAGCTGCCGCTCAAGCTGATCCTGCTCGGCGCCGCCGAGGGGTGGCAGGTTGCCGCCGACATTGCGGCGGCCAAGGTGCCCGTGATGGTGGGAGCCATGAACAATATTCCGGGGAGCTTCGACGTCCTCGGCGCCCGTCAGGAGAACGCGTCACTGCTGCGCGCGGCAGGCGTCCCCGTCGTGCTGATCAGCAACGGCAGCGACGACGCGCAGAACTTCAACGTGCAGAACATCCGGCACGAGGCCGGGAACGCCGTGGCCTACGGCATGTCGTGGGACGACGCGCTGCGCGCCATCACGCTCGCACCCGCCGAGGCGTTCGGCGTCGCCGACCGGATCGGCTCACTGCGCCCGGGGCGCGATGCGAACATCGTGATCTGGGATGGCGACCCGTTCGAGTTCGCCACCAGGGCCGAGACCGTGCTGATTCGCGGCGCCGTGCAAACGGGCGCGTCGCGGCAGGACGAACTGACCCGACGCTACGCGCCCGTGAAGGGGCGGCCTTAAGCGGATTGCCCGTCGCGCTATCCGGGCCCGCCCGGAGGCGCCTGATTGTCCGCCGGTGGCGCAGCCGGTGGCGCAGTCGGCGCCGCTGCCGGCGGCTCAGCCGGCGGCTCAGCCGGCGGGGGGTCGCTGGTCGGCGGCGCCTCGGCGGCTGGTTCATGCTCCCTGACCTTGGTCAGCTCGGCGTCGAGGCGCGAGGCCTCGGCCTCGTGCTCCCTGAGGGTCGCCGACAGACGGTCCCACGCGGCGGCGTCAAGCTCCTCGCCCTTCGCCCTGGCGCGGTACACCGCATATCCCAAGGCCTGGGCCGACTTGTCGGCAAGCTGGCGCACGCGGAAGATCTCGAGGCGCAATCGCCCTTCATCAATGGCATCCTGCGCGGCGCGTCCCGCCCGGTTCAGCTCCACCTGCAGTTTGTCCAAGAAACTCATACATCCTCCCGGCGTGAACCGTGTCTGAAGACCGTACGTCGAGGGACACGGGGATGTTTCCGCATCGTCGCTCGAGGCACGCCGCGGGGGTAAGTTTGAGCATGCGGAATGATTTCGACCGCGGCGTTCGCTCGGCGCAACTCGGCATGATCACGAACGCCATCCTGGCACTGGTCAAGCTGCTCGCGGGTGTCTTCGGGCACTCGTACGCCTTGATCGCCGACGCGGTGGAGTCGTCCGCCGACATCTTCTCGTCGCTCATCGTCTGGGGCGGACTGCGCATCGCGAGCCGCGATCCGGACGACGACTATCCGTTCGGCTACGGCAAGGCGGAGACGGTGGCCAGCTTCACCGTGGCACTGATGCTGCTGGGCGCGGCGGTGGGCATCGCGGTCGAGGCGATACGGGAGATCATCACGCCGCACCACAGCCCCGCCCCGTGGACGCTGATCGTCCTCGTGACGGTGGTGATCGTCAAGGCGCTGCTCGCGCGCAGGGTCGGCGCCGTCGGCAAGGCGGTCGGGAGCACCGCCGTGAAGGCCGACGCCTGGCATCATCAGTCGGATGCGATCACGAGCGCGGCGGCCTTCATCGGCATCAGCATCGCGGTCTGGAAGGGGCCGGGGTGGGAAGCGGCCGACGACTGGGCGGCGCTCGCTGCTTCCGTTGTGATCGCGTACAACGGCATCGCCATGCTGCGCACCTCGCTGCGCGACCTGATGGATCGCCATCCGGGTGAGGACATCACCGCCCCGGTGCGTCGCGTGGCCGAAGGCGTGCCCGGCGTGTCGGCAATCGAGAAGCTGCTGGTGCGTCGCTCCGGCATCTCGTTCCACGTGGAGATCCACGTGCAGGCCGATCCCGCCATGTCACTCGCGGAATCGCACGCGCTGGGCGGGCTCGTGAAGAGCACGATTCGTGCGGCGCAGCCGCGCGTGCGGGGCGTGCTTGTCCACATGGAACCATTTGTGGGGAAGCTGAGTGAGGGTAGACGGTAGATGGTAGATGGTAGATGGTAGATGGTGGATAGGGCACCTGCGAAGCAGGCCGTCCGCCTGCATCGACCGTCTACCCTTCACCATCTACCGTCACCGTCCTCGCAAAGAAAAGGACCCGCCGATCCCGGCGGGCCCTTCGCACTTCGGGGGACTGCGCTTACGCGGCAGCCGGCGCCGGATACACCGACACCTTGTAGCGGCTCTTGCTCTTGTGCTCGAACTTCACCACGCCATCGATGAGGGCGTAAATGGTGTAGTCCGTGCCCAGCCCGACGTTGTTGCCGGGATGCCACTTGGTGCCGCACTGGCGGAGGATGATGTTGCCTGCCACCACCTGCTCGCCGCCGTACTTCTTGATGCCGCGCATCTTCGGATTCGAATCGCGGCCGTTGCGGGAGGAGCCAACGCCTTTCTTATGAGCCATATGATCCTCTCGAGAAGCGGCTCACCCGAGGGTGATGTCGCGGACCTTGATTTCGGTGAAGCCCTGCCGATGTCCCTGCTTGCGCGCGTAGTTCTTGCGGCGGCGGAACTTGAAGACGATGATCTTGTCGCCGCGGCCCTGCTTCGTGATGTCGGCGGTGACCTTGGCACCCGTCAGGGTGGGCACGCCGGTACGGACGGTGCTGCCATCAGAACCGAGCAGCACCTCGTTGAACTCGACGTGCGTTCCCACATCGCCCGGAAGCGACGGAATGCGCAGCGACTTGCCCGGCTCGACACGGTACTGCTTGCCGCCGGTGCGGATGATTGCGTAGGACATGGAAAGACTCAGAAAAACTGGAGAAGCGAGCGAGCCTAAAATGATATTGGCTTTGAGGTTGTGGGTCAAGGGGGTGACAACGGTTTTCCCCCTACAATTGCACTCGCCTGTTACCTCATTCGCGCCTGTCGGAGCACGTAGCTCGTCACGTTGGCCACCTCCTGATCGGTCAGCAGGCTGCGTCGCCCGTCGTCCGACATATGACCCCGCAGGAAACCGGCGAAGGTGGCCCAACTGGCCAGTTCCGACGCGGCGGTAAAGCTGCGCCGTCCCCACACCGGCCCGCCCTTTGGCGTACCCTGCCCATTCGTGCCGTGGCAGGCGACACAGTGCGCCTTCCACGCCTTGGCGCCTTCCTTGGCGTCGCCCGCGCGCACCGTCACCGTGTCATCGCCCTGCCCCTCGACCTGCCCGCCCAGCCGGACCCCGCGTGAAAGGAAGGCGATGTAGGCGACGAGCGCCTCCATCTGCGGATGGTCCGGTCGCAGGGTGGGCGCGCGCAGGTTGAGCCGCAGGCAGACGTTCACCCGCTCATGCACGGTCAGCACGCCGCCCCGCGCGTCCACCCGCGGGTACCTGGCGTAGGCGCCCACCCACGGGAGCGCGCCGCGTTTCGTCCCGGCGTCCAGGTGGCAGCTGACGCAGCGCAGCGCCCCCGACCTGTCGAGGCGCATCGAGTCGCGCGTGGCGATGGCGATGGCGCGGCCGCGGCGAATCGCGGCCCCCATGGCGTCATGCGGGATCAGCGAATCGGCGGGCACGGCGAAGACCGCCGTGTCCGCCTCGGGGCGCGGCGTCGGCGTGGCCGGCACCAGCGTCACCATACCGCCGAGGACGCGGCGTGGCGGGTCGGCGCGTTCTGCTCTGCACGCGGCGACTGAGAGCAGAGCGAGGGCGACTGACGGCAGATGGCGGACGGCAGACGGCAGACCCACTGCCGGCCGACGGCTCGCATCTGCCGTCTGCCGTCCGCCGTCTGCCGTCACCGTCCGCACCATGAAGCCCCCTTAAGCGACAGCATACTGCTGCGTCACGTCGCGCCCCGCCCCCTTCACCACCAGCTTGAACTCGTCGGGACGCAGCAGCGGGTCGTCGCGCATCTCGACGTTGAAGCCGACCCCCTTCTCGAGCTTCTTCATCAGGTCGGATTCCTGCTCCAGCACGTACGTGGCCGTGTCCGGGTGCAGGCGCACCAGCAGGTGGTCGCGGCGCCCCTCGGCCGCCATGCGGCGCACGGAGCGCTCCATGCGGCGCACGATGGTCTCCGCCGTGAACACGCGCCCCGTGCCATGGCAGACCTGGCAGGGCTCGGTCATGGACTGCAGGTGGCTTTGCCGCACGCGCTGCCGCGTCATCTCGATGAGGCCAAGGTCGCTGACCGTGAAGGCCTTGGTGCGGGCGCGGTCGCGGCCGAGGTGCGTGCGCAGTTCCTGCAGCACCTTGTCGCGGTTCTGGCGCGACTCCATGTCGATGAAGTCGGCCACGATGATGCCGCCGACGTCGCGCAGGCGCATCTGGCGCGCCACCTCGCGCGCCGCCTCGAGGTTGGTGCGCAGGATCGTCTTTTCGGGATCCTTCTTGCCGGTGTAGCGCCCCGAGTTGACGTCGATGCTCACCAGCGCCTCGGTGGGCTCGATGATCAGGTAGCCGCCCGACGGGAGGTCGCAGCGCCGCTTGAACAGGTCGCGGATCTCCGTCTCGACGCCGGAATGGTCGAACAGCCCCTTCTTGTCCTCGTAGAGCTGCACGCGATCCACGAGCTCGGGCGCGATGCCATGGAGGTACTCGACGATCTCGTTGTGCAGCTGTCGCGAGTCCACCGTGAGGCGGTCCACCTTGGTGGAGAACAGGTCGCGGATGATGCCGCGCGTGAGCGACGTCTCGCGGTGCAGCAGCTTGGGCGGCTTGCCGACGAACCGCGTCTTCTTGTTGATGCGGTTCCACTGCCCAATGAGCGTGTCGAGCTCGCGCTTGAAGGTCTCCTGCGTGACGTCCTCGCCCACCGTGCGCACGATCACGCCGCCGGAGTTCTTGGGCATCACGCCTTCCACCTGTCCGCGCAGCCGCTGGCGCTCGGCGCGGTCGCCGATCTTCCGCGAGACGCCGACGCGTGACGCGAAAGGCATGTACACGAGAAAGCGCCCCGCCATCGAGACCTGCGCCGTGACGCGTGGCCCCTTGGTGGAGATGGGCTCCTTGGAGACCTGGACGATGATCTCCTGGCCCTTCTTCAGCACGTCCTGGATCTGGGGCGGCTCCTTGCGGCGGCGGCGCCCTCCGCGCGGCTTCGGCGGCTCGACCGGCGCGTCGGCCTCGACGACGTCCGGCGAGTCGGGCTGCTCGACGTCGGCCGGCTCCTCCGGCTCGTCGTCGGCATCGTCGTCATCGTCCTCGTCGTAGGCGAGGTCGGAGTTGTGCAGGAAGGCGCTCTTGTCGGTGCCGATGTCAACGAATGCCGCCTGCAATCCAGGCAGCACCGCCTCCACCTTGCCCCAGTAGATGTCGCCGACCATCCGTCGCGTTTCCGGACGGTCGACCTGCAGCTCAACGAGCTGGTCGTCCTCGAGGATGGCAACGCGGACTTCCCGTTGCGTCGCCGAGATGAGGATTTCGCGTTTCATGTGTGTACGCGCCGCGTCGGAGCGAGGGCGACCGCACTCGCGCCGTCCGTCGGCGTGGCAAGAAGGTGGCGTGGCCCAAGGCGGCGGGCGTCACGCGGACACTCCCACCCTGATGCACAACAGTCGGTTGCGATTCCCGGAGGCGCACGATCGTCCATGCGACGGCCGCCAGGAGCACATGACTTCCCATGGCCGCTGCGAGCTGCAGCGGCATGAAGGCACGGTCCGGGACAGTACGGCCTCGCCTGCGATCGGGCACGATGGTCATTGCCAAACGCCGAAGGGAGAAGGCCCCCCGGACTGCGGTCGCCGATCCGGGGGTCCTGCAGCGGGGACGACCCGCCACAGGATGGGTAACCTGCGGGCGTCGAAGATTCAATGGGAGAGATGCAGACGGCAGACGGCAGACGGCGGACGGCAGCGCCCGACCGTTGGACGGCGACTCGCGACGGCGCGTCGCCGCCGGCCTTACGCGCCGAGTGCCCGCAGCATCTGCCGTGAAATCACGATCCGCTGGATCTCGCTCGTCCCTTCGCCAATCTCACAGACCTTGGCGTCGCGCATCATGCGCTCGACGGGATAGTCCTTGGTGTAGCCGTACCCGCCGTGCACCTGCACTGCCTTGATGGTGCAGCGCATGGCCAGTTCCGAACAGTACAGCTTGGCCATGGCGGCTTCCTTCCGGTACGGCTTGCCGTGCTCGGCGAGCCAGGCGGCGTGGTAGGTGAGGTGCTTTCCGGCCTCCACCTCCGTGGCCATGTCGGCCAGCTGGAACGACACGCCCTGGAAGTGCGCAATCGGCTGCCCGAACTGCCGGCGCTCCGTGCTGTACTTCAGCGCCTGCTCCAGCGCTCCCTCGGCGAGGCCAAGCGACAACGCGGCGACGCCAACGCGCCCCGCGTCGAGCGTCTGCATGAAGTTGACGAAGCCGGCGCCCTCTTCGCCGAGCCGGTTCTCCACCGGCACCTCGACATCCTCGAAGATCAGCTCACGCGTGTCGGAGGCGCGCCAGCCGAGCTTGTCCTCCTTCTTGCCCGAGCGGAACCCCCGCATCACCGGAAGGTCGGCGTTGTGACCGACGCCGACGCGCTTGGCGGCCTCGAGATCGCACGTCTCCTTGGTCAGGATGAATGAACTGATCCCCTTGGTGCCGCGCCCCGGATTGGTGACCGCCGTGACGAGGAAGATCTCGCCCACCCCGCCATGCGTGATGAACCGCTTCGAGCCGTTGAGCACGTAGTAGCCGTTCTTCCGCTCGGCCGTGGTGCGCGTACCGCCGGCATCGCTGCCGGCGCCCGGCTCCGTGAGCCCGAACCCGCCCAGCACGGCGCCCGACGCGAGCAGCGGGACGTACCGCTCCCGCTGGGCGGGCGTACCGAAATGCACGATGGGCGACGTGCCGAGCGTCGTGTGCGCCGAAATGGTGATGGCGTGCGAGGCGCAGACCTTGGCCATCTCGTGAATGGCGACGGTATACGCGAGCGTGTCGAAGCCGGCGCCGCCTAGTTCTTCCGCCCACGGAATGCCGAGAAGGCCGAGCTCCCCCATCCGCTTGACGGTCTCCCACGGGAACTCCTGGGACTCGTCGTGGCGCGCGGCGATGGGGGCCACCTCCGCGCGCGCAAACTCTCGGACCATCTCGCGCACGGCGAGATGCTGTTCGTTGAAGTAGAGCGAATCGTCCATGGGCAACCGGTCCCGAGCGTTGACAGGCAAGCGTGGAGCGGACGGCATTCTCGCGGTCATCCGCGGCGTCCTTTCAAGATAGCAAGGGCGGCGTGGGGTTCCTACACCGCGCGCCTACACCGCGCGCCTACACCGCGCGCGCGAAGTGCCCCCGCGTGTATCGGTCGCCGAGGATGCCACGCACCGCGTCAGGGCTGGGCGCCTCGCCGGCCGCGAGCGCGTCAAACATCTGGCGGTAGGCGCCCATGATCTCGGCCACGTGTTCACCGCGCACGTTGAACACCGCGCGATAGCTGCGCACCCCGGCCCGCCACAGCCGCGGTGCGTACTGCGATCCGTCCACCGGACGCGAATGCAGCAGCCGGTTGCGGCACGCGCTGTCCGTGGCCAGCGGAAAGGAGTAGCCGGTGGGATCGGTGAGCTCGACGTTGGGGTGCTTCTGCACGCAGAGGTCGCGGCACGTCGCCGGCTCGCGGTCGAACGCCGCCGAGAGGACGCAGTGCTCCATGTTCATTCCCTCCGGGCGTCCGTAGAGGAACACTTCGAAGCCGGCGCCGTGCCACGGCGACACGAGCTGGACGATCTCGTCGGCGGTGAGCTCCACGGAGGCGGTGATGCGGCGCGCGCCCATGGCAAAGATCTCGCGCGCGGTGTGGGCGTTGAAGCAGTTCACCGCATAGTCCGCCACGATATCGCGCCCCTCACCTCCCAGTTCGGCGACGAGGCCGAGATGCCCGCTGAGCAGCGGCAGGCCGAGGTCGAGCCACTGCTGCAGGGTGCGACGCTCCTCGGGACGCACGACGCTCGGGGTGCGCAGTCGCAGGCTCGCGCCCTGCTCCGCCAGTTCCGTCACCAGCGCCGTCACCTTCGCGCGCGAGGGCGCCGGATGGCGGAGGAACGGATCGAGCACAACCTCGGTGGCCCCGGCCCGCGCCGCGGCACGCGCATCGTCGAGGTCGAAGACTTCGGCGCAGAGGTGGAACGCCGCCGACGGAGCCTCGGACGACCGCTGGTCGCGGGACGAAGCCTCAGGACGCTGCGCCGCGTGCGCCGACATCTCGTGCGGCCTCGCCGCAGCGGATGGTTCGACGCGGATCGCGCTCGCGATGCGCTCCGCTCGTTCGGCGAGGACGGCCGAATGCGCCCAGTCGCGGCGCTGCGCGAGTTCCTCGGTGGCCCGCTGGCGCATCCGATTGAGCTCGGACACCGGCAGGAACAGGCCCGTGGCAAGGCCCGACGCATCGAGATCACCCAGCACAAACGGCGTGTCACCCAGGCGGCCGAACTGTTCCCGCAGTTGCGCCGTGTCGAGCACGCGCTTGGAGGCGGGGGCAAGCGTGGCGTCGGAGTGTTCGGTGAGCGTCTCGCCATCGGCCGTGAGCACCGCCTTCAGCGGGGCGCCGGCGGAACCGAACACCCGCACATCCAGCCGGATGCGGCGTGCGCGCCCCTCACCTGCGAGCGCCGCGAACGACGCGCGTGCGGCGCCCAGCAGTTTCCCGTCGCTCGTGCGGAAGACCCGCCATCCCGGTGAGACCCGCACGCGAGTGCGAATGGCCTGTCGCCACCGGCCGTCCCGCTCCTGCACCGTGCGCACGTCGTCCACGCCGAAGCCGACGGACTCGACGTGGCCGCCCGCGTCCGGCTCGAAGCCGAGGCCGTCGCCCAGCGCGATCGGCGTGCGGACATCCACGATGAGTTCGCCGTCCACGCAGTCCACGACCACGCCGAGTTCAAGCCCGCGGTTGTCGGGCTGCGTGCGCGTGACGTACTCGCGCCCCACCCGGCCGCCGTACATCCCGCCGGTGAACCCCCGGCTGAAGATCTGGACGAGCGGACGCATCTCCTCGAACTCGGGCGGTGAGAAATCCCCCGTCGCCACGCGGTCAAGCCAAGTGCGGTAGCCCTTGGTGACGGTGGCCACGTACTCGGGCTTCTTCTTGCGCCCCTCCACCTTGAGGCACACAATCCCCGCCGCGGCGATGGCGCCCAGATGCTCGAACGCGCCGAGGTCCTTGGCGGAGATCAGGTAGCCGCGGTCAAGTTCCATCCCCGTGTCACGATCGGTGAGCACGTAGTCCTTGCGGCAGCTCTGCGCGCACGAGCCGCGATTGGCGCTGCGCTCGGAAATCATGCCCGACATGAAGCACTGGCCGCTGTAGGAAATGCAGAGCGCGCCGTGCACGAAGCTCTCGAGGCCCAGCTCCGGCACCTCGGCGTGGATGGCGCGGATATCGTCGAGCGTGTTCTCCCGCGCGAGGACGACCCGCCCGACGCCCAACCGCTGCATGACCCGCGCCCCGCTGGCGTCATGCACCGTCATCTGGGTGGAACCGTGAATCTCGAACCCCGGGTAGACCGCCTGAATGAGGCGCACGAGGCCGATATCCTGCACGATGGCGGCGTCGATGCCCCGATCAATGCACTCCCCCAGGTAGGCGAGGCAGTCCTCGAGCTCGGCGGGCTTGACGAGCGTGTTGAGCGTCATGTACACGCGCACGCCGTGCGCGTGCGCGATCTGGCAGGCCACCGCGAGGTCGTCGAGCGTCAGCTGGGCGCCTTCGTCGCGGGCGTTGAACTTCGACGCGCCCAGGTAGACGGAGTTGGCTCCGTTGGCGACGGCGGCGCGGACGGCGTCAACACTCCCGGCGGGGGCGAGGAGTTCGGGGGCGAAAGGCATCCCAGGAAAGATAGCGGGTTTGGCCCAGGCGCCGGTGCGGACTTCTGAAACCATGCGACGCACTGGCGCGTAAGGAGGGCAACCGGAGGAGACCCATGATCGAGTTCCTCATTTCCACCGCGATCGTCCTGGCTGGCGCCGTTATCGGCTTTGGCACTTCACGCCGATTCGTCCGCGACCGCCTGCGCTACGTGGACAGCGCGCACAAGCCGGCGATCCCCATCGTGGTCGGCGTGGCAGCCTTCCTCGTGGCGCTGCCCATCGTGAATGTGGTATCCATCCTGCCGCTCATCCACCTCGGCGGCGGCGCCGCGATCGCGCTGGGCGCGAGCGTGGGACTGGGCGTCCGGGCCGGGACGAAGGACATTCGCGAGGGGCGGTACGAGTTGCACGCGTGACGGCAGCGAAGTGCGTCCGCATTGAAGCGGATGCCCACGCCGAACAGCGCAATGCCAGCGAGCGACAGCGCGATCTTGATGGTCGTGCGCGAAGTCATGCCGGGTCCTCCGGGCGGCGGGTCACTGGTCGGTGCGCGTGCAACCGGGGACCTGAAGAATGAAGTCGGCACCGAAGGCGCGCGATGGCGTCTGGAATCCGGGGACCGCGCCGCCCTCGACGACACGGCGCGCCGCCAGCGCCGCCGTCTTCGCCGTCAGGGTGTAGCCGTCTGGAGTCCGCAGGCGCGACACCACGGTCGTGCCTGCGTCGTCGCGCACCTCGCCCCAGACTGCCGCCGTCGCCCGTGCGCGCTCGTCGGGTGACGGGCCGGGCGGGCGACGACGGATGGCGGCCATGAGTCGCCCGCGCACCCACGCCGTGCGCAACAGAGGCGCAATCCAGCGAGACAGGCGCAGCGACCGCACGGCCGAGGGCGGCATGGCGACGTATACCTCGATGTCGGGAATGCCCGTGCTATGATACGCCGTGGAGACATCGCCCCATGGAATCGTGGCGGTCAGCCGTTCCCTGTCCCCGAAGTCAATGCGCCGCGTTCGCCAGGCGGGGGGCACCGGCACGATGCGACCGCCGCGCCGCACGGCGCCCGGCCCACCAGCGTTCTCCGCCATCGTGGTGGCCGTGCCGCGCGACAGCCCGCTCCCGCCGTGAAAGGCCAGTGCCAGCGACGTTGCTGAGGGGAGACGCCGCTTGAGATGCGCCGCAAGGCAGTCGGTGGGCACCACATCGAACCCCGCTCCCGGGAGCAGCATGACGCCCGCGGCGCGCGCTTCGGCGTCACGAGCGGCCAGCGCTTCGAAGACAGCGATCTCGCCCGTGATGTCGAGATAGTGTAAATGATCGCGGAGGCAGGCATCCGCCATCTGCCGCGAGGTGCGCGCAAACGGCCCCGCGCAGTGAATGACGACCCTGGCGCCCGCGAGCACGCGGTCGAGTCCCGCTGCATCCTCCAGCGACGCCGCGCGCCAGTTGAGCCCGTGGCGATCCGCGAGCGCGCGCACGCCCGTAGCGTCGCGCCCGGCGAGGAGTGGCCGCATTCCCTGCGACAGGCACTCGTCCACGATGAGCTGCCCCGTGTAGCCGGTGGCGCCGTAGATGATCACCACGAGAGACCGCGCCTCAGGACTTCTGGCCGGGCGGCGCGATTTCCGCCGCGCGCGCCTTGGCGTTCGTCGGGAGCTGGGCCGCCCGCGCCTCGGCGTCGGGGACGTCGAGTTCCATGCGCAGGAGCGCGGTGGAGAAGACCTTGCCTTGTGCGTCGGTCTTGAGCGACAGCGTGCCGCCGCCGTCCAAGGCGCCGTGCAGCAGGAAGTTCAGCGCCCTGAGGTTGGGCAGCTCGTACCGGTCCACGCCGCCTTCGATGATTCCGGAGAAATGATGCGCCACGCGATCCCGTGTGAGGTGTCGCTCGAGGATGGCGTACCACTCCGGGCGCAGCGCGATGATGCCGACGTTGGCCGTGTCGCCCTTGTCTCCCGAGCGTGCGTGTGCGATGTCCAGCAGGCGTACGCGCATCAGCGCACCTCCACGCGGGTCTGGACCACCGTTTTGTCCACCAGGGCCGGCCAGTACGCCACGATTTCCTCCACCTTCGGCCGTCCGCCGGCGAACCCCGTGACGCTGGGCGGGCCGTTGAGCACGAGTGGCACGATCTCTCGGGTGAACCGCTCCACCTTCCTGCGGTCTGCGTCGCGCACGCCGATGCGATACTGCACTTCCGGCGCGTTGGCGCCGGCGTTGCCGGCGAGCGGTCCGTGCGTCGCCGACGCGCCCACGAACTCGCCGAGGACCTTCTCGAACTTCAGGCCGAGGCGATCGAGACGTTCGCGCAGCACGCGGTCGGCCACCTGCGCCTTCTCCAGCGCGTCGGGCCATGCATAGACGAGCGAACCCACCGCCTTGAAGCCGGACTTGTAGGCGATGGAGACCTTCAGCTTGTCGGTGGCGGGTGCGCCGCGGATGCCGAAGACGCGCACGCGATCGGCGCCGGCGTCCTCGAGCTGGATGGAGGTGAAATCGGCGACCACGTCCGGCGTGATGTAGGCGTGGGGGTCGCCCATTTCGTAGACCAACTGCTCCGTGACCGTGGGGACGCTGACGCGCCCGCCGGTGCCCGGGTGCTTGGTCACGACGAACGTGCCGTCGGCCAACCCCTCGATGATGGGATAGCCGACGTCCGCGAGATGCGGGATGTTGCGCCAGTCGTGCAGGCAGTTGCCGCCGGAGGACTGCGCGCCGCACTCGATGATATGACCGGCGATGATGCCCGCGGCGAGCTTGTCCCACTCGTTGGCGCCCCAGCCGAACTCGTGGCGCAACGGCGCCATGGTCAGCGCCGTGTCGGTGGAGCGACCGGTGATGACGACGTTGGCACCCTTGGCCAGCGCCTCGACGATCGGCGTGGAGCCGAGGTAGGCATTGGCCGCAATCACGCGATCCCGCACCACCGAGAGCGGCTCGCCGGTGTCCATGTTGCGCAGCTCGTGTCCCGCGGCGAGCAATTCGTCGATGCGCGGCAGGAGGTTGTCGCCGGTCACGACACCGATGCGGAGCGCCCCGTCGCGGCCGTTGGACGCCGCCATCGCCTGCACCGCCGCCGCGCAGGCCTCCGGGTTCACGCCGCCGGCATTGGCGATCACCTTCACGCCCCGTTCGGCCACGGCCAAAAGGACGCTCTCCATCGCGCCGACGAAATCCCGAGCGTACCCCATGGCGGGATCGCGCTCCTTCTGCTTCTGAAGAATGGACATCGTCACTTCGGCGAGGTAGTCGAGCATCAGGTAGTCCACCGGACCACCCTCGACCTGCCGCCGCGGCGCCTCGGGCCAGTCGCCCCAGAATCCCTGCCCGCCAGCCACCCGCACCGTCCGGCTCACACGTCACCTCCCAGGCGACTGGGCAGCACGAAAGGCCCGAGATGCGGACCCGGGTTCTGCCACGCTGCGCGGAACGCGATGCCCAGCACGGTGCGCGTGTCCTCGGGATAGACCAGCGTGTCCACGTAGCCGCGGGCCGCCGCGTAGCGGGCGTCGAGCTGGTGCTCGTAATCGGCGCGCATCGCTGCGATGGCCTGCTTCAGGTCATCCGACGGCGTGAAGCCCGCTTTCTTGGCGTCCTCCAGCGACGGCCCATGCACCGCCTGCACCGCCGACTCGCCCTCCATCACCGCCATGCGCCCCGTGGGCCAGGAGAAGATGAAGTCGGGGTCGAACCCCTGCCCGGCCATGGCGTAGTAGCCCGCACCGGACGCGTGATTCACCGTGAGCACGATCTTGGGGACGCTCGTGGTGGCCATCGCCTCCACGAAGTGCGCACCGGCGCGGATGATGCCCGAGTGCTCGGCGTCGCGCCCGACCATGAAACCCGACACGTCCTGCACGAACAACAGCGGGATGCCGTGGCGGTCACAGCGCTGAATGAAGTAGGCGACCTTCTCTGCGCTTTCCGTATAGATGATTCCGCCGAAGCGCGCCCCTTCGCCGTGCGGTCCCTTGATGAGCGCCCGCAGGTTGGCCACGACCCCCACCGGCGTCCCCTCGATGCGGGCGTCGCCGCAGATCATCTCGCGCGCGATGTCGGGCTGGAACTCGTCGAGTGCCCCGCCGTCGAGAATGGTGCGCAGGACGGCATGCATGTCGTAGGGCATGCGGTGGTCGTTCGGGAGCAGTTCATAGAGCGTGGCCGGGTCGGCTCCCGGCGCGGCGTCGGCGTCGAACGGCGCCACGCGCTCCGGCGGTGCGAGCCGCGAGATCAGGTCCCGGATCTTCAGCAGGCAGGACTCGTCGTCATCCACGGCGTAATGCGCGACGGCCGAGATGCTGGTGTGCGTGCTCGCGCCGCCCAACGTCTCGCTGTCGATGACGGCGCCGGTGGCCCCGCGCACGAGGTTGGGTCCGCCGAGCCCCATGAACGACGTTCCCTTGACCATCAGGATCACGTCGGAAAGGGCCGGCAGGTAGGCGCCGCCCGCGATGCACGGGCCCATCACCGCCGCAATCTGCGGGATGTGCAGGAAGCGGCGCATGATCGAGTTGTAATAGAAGATGCGCGCCGCGCCGTACTGCCCCGGGAAGACACCGCCCTGATAGGGCAGGTTCACGCCCGCGGAGTCCACCAGATAGATGATGGGCACGTGGCAGCGCATGGCGCACTCCTGGGCGCGCAGAATCTTGCCGATGGTTTCCGGCCACCACGAGCCGGCCTTGACTGTCGCGTCGTTGGCCACCACGACGCAGGGTCGGCAGCCGACGTGCACGATACCCGTGACGACACCGGCCGCCGGCGCTTCTCCGTTGTACTTGTCGTGCGCCACCAACAGGCCCAGTTCAACGAAGGGCGTGTCGGCATCCTTCAGGCGCGCGATGCGTTCGCGTGCCGTGAGCTTTCCCTGCTTGTGCTGGCGCTCGATCTTGTCCGGACCGCCGCCGAGACGGAGGCGCTGCTCCAGTTCCCGCGCCTCGGCGCTGAGTTCGGCCAGCCGCGTGGTCACGCGTCCTGCGCCTGGCGCTCGGCGTACCAGGCGCGGATGTACGCGATGAGCTCGGTGGTCGGCGTGCCGGGCCCGAACAGGCGACCGACGCCGAGCGCCGCGAGTCGGTCCATGTCTTCCTTGGGGATGATGCCGCCCCCGGTCACCAGGATGTCGTCGCGTCCCTGCTCTGCCAAGAGCTCGCGAACGCGGGGGAAGAGCGTCATGTGCGCGCCGGAAAGGATGGAGAGGCCGACGACGTCGACATCCTCCTGCACCGCGGCGCTGGCGATCATCTCGGGCGTCTGGTGGAGGCCCGTATAGATGACCTCCATGCCGGCGTCCCGCAGGGCGGCGGCAACCACCTTGGCCCCGCGGTCATGGCCGTCGAGTCCGGGTTTTGCGACGAGCACTCGGATGGGTCTGTCCATAGCGAGGGAAATAAACCGCAGCGGCGCGTGGCGGCAATAGAAGGCGCTGGGAAACCACCGCCGCCCTGTCCGTTCGCGGTCCCGTGCAGGACCCCGACGGCAAGGCGCTCTACGAGGTACACTGCAAGAAGTGCCACGGCGCCACGAGCCGGAGGAGATGCTCGCCGTCGCCAAGTACATCCGGACGCTGGCGCCGTAGGCAGCGCGCGTCCCGCCGGCCACGAGGGCGCGGCGCCTCAGTCGGCACGGTGTCCTTTTCGTATGCGCGCAGGGCCCACGCGCGTCCGAGCACGCGCATCCGCGTATCGGCCAAACTCCGTCCCGCGTGTAGGGGAACACACGGATACACGTTCCGGCTATCGCCCCACTTCCAACTTCCGGACGGCGCGTATACTCCAACATCTCATCACGCGTAGGGGAATCGCCGAGTCCGGGCAGGCGTCGTTGGGGCAGCCCGGACCGTCGCGATCGTAGTCACGAGGCTGCACAGAACGTTGCTGGGCTCGTCGGAATCTTACTTTCTCCACGGAGTTGCGCGATGCGTTCGTTCTTCCTTCTCGGCGCCCTGACCCTTGCCGCCTCCACCGCCGCCGCGCAGGGCGCGGATGGCAAGGCGCTCTACGAGCAGCATTGCAGGAAATGCCACGGCGCGACCGGCAAGCCGTCGGATGGCATCAAGAAGATGAACCCCAAGATCGAGACGTTCGACGCGGCGTTCTTCGCGAAGCGCACGGACGCCGACCTCATCAAGGGCATCGGCGAGGGCAAGGGCAAGATGAAGCCTTTCAACGAGAAGCTGAAGCCCGACGAAATGGCCGCGGTCGCGAAATACATTCGCACGCTCAAGCCGTAGCCGAACCGCGCATCACGGATCGTTTCTCCCGGGCGGGCCCACGGTGAGGCCCCGCCCCGCAACCCTCCTGATGGGGTGCGTCCATGCGGCATGCGGGGCACTTCGTGCGGCTGCTCGCCCTCGTCGCCATCGCGGCGGTCGGGTTCCTCTTCGTGCGCTCGCAGGTGATTCCGAAGGACTTTGGCGTGAAAGGCCACTACCGCCTCTCGGCGGTCTCCGACGAGGCCGCGCGCGAGCCGCGGCACCTTGGCAGCGAAGCGTGCGCCGAGTGCCATGACGACATCGCCGCCGAATGGACCGCTGGAAAGCACACGACACCGCAGTGCGAGAACTGCCATGGCCCCGGCCTGATGCACGTCAAGAAGGTCAGCGACGATTCGACGGCGGGCTATCCGGACAAGATCCTGACGCAGTACGAGAACGCAATCAATCGCGGCACGGGCATCCACGAGTGCCGGTGGTGCCACCTCAAGACCTTCGAGCGGCCCAGCACGCTCAAGTCCATCGCCAGCGTCGAGAAGCACATCGCACTCCGCAAGGGAACGTTCACTCCCGACACGAAGTGCACCGACTGTCACAACCCGCATACGGCGATCGCCAAGTGACCAGCGCCCAACATCCGGACGACATGTCCCGCCGGCGGTTCCTGGAGACGGTCGCCAAGTCCGGCGGCCAGAGCTTCCTGTTCGGTTCGCTCTTCGTCAACACGGCCCTGCTGAAGCTGCCGCAGGCCGGCGCCGATGCCAAATCCCGCGCCGAAGCCGAGATCGGCAAGGGCGTGATCTACGGCTTCGTGGTGGACACCACCAAGTGCATCGGGTGCGGCTCGTGCGTGCGTGCCTGCCGTGCCGAGAACAACGTGCCCGACGGATACAACCGCACGTGGGTGGAGCAGTACACGTTCTATCCCGACGGTGAGGTCTTCGTGAACTCGCCGAACGGCGGCGAGGATGGCTTCGCTGAGGCGCTGCCGACGCGCAACAGGCCAAGCGGCGCCGAACAGGCGCCGATGCGCGGCTTCTTCGTGCCCAAGCTCTGCAATCACTGCATCGACACGCCGTGCATCCAGGTCTGCCCGGTGGGGGCGTCGTTCAAGACGGACGAGGGCGTGGTGCTGGTGGACCACGAGCGCTGCGTCGGCTGCGGCTACTGCGTGCAGGCCTGCCCGTTCGGGTCGCGCTTCATCGACCCGCGTTCGCACACGGCAGGCAAGTGCACGTGGTGCCACCATCGGGTCACGAAGGGTCTGCTCCCCGCCTGCGTGGTCTCGTGCCCGGCCGACGCACGCATCTTCGGCAACGTGAGCGACCCGGAGAGCACCATCAGCCGGATCCTCGCGACCAACCGGGTGCAGGTGCTGAAGTCGTACCTCGGCACACGTCCGCGGACGCGCTACATCGGGCTCGACTCCGAGGTGATCTAGATGCATCACTACATCACCGAGGGGTACGTCCTCCCGAACCAGGCGCACATCTACTGGACGTCGATGATCGTCCTGTACCCCTACATCACGGGAATCGTGGCCGGCGCGTTCATCATTTCGTCGCTGCACCACGTGTTCGACAAGGACGAGTTGAAACCGGTGAGCCGCTTCGCGATGGTGATGGCCTTCGCCTTCCTGCTGTTCGCGACGCTGCCGCTCCTCAACCATCTGGGGCATCCCGAGCGCGCGCTGAACATCATGTTCACGCCCAACGTGACGTCGGCGATGGCCGGGTTCGGGTTCATCTACTCCGCCTACCTGTTCATCCTCGCGGTGGAGATCTGGCTCGTCTATCGGACGGACATCGTCCACCTCTACAATGAAACGAAGTACCCCGCCCTGAAGCCGGTGTACTGGCTGCTGGCACTGGGCGTGCTCGACATCTCGGAGGAAGCCAAGGCGCTGGACCGCCGGGTGATGGTGGTCCTGGCCGCCATCGGCATCCCGGCGGCGTGCGGCCTGCACGGGTACGTGGGCTTCATCTTCGGCGCCATCAAGGCCAACCCGTGGTGGGCCAGCCCGCTGATGCCCGTGATCTTCCTCCTCAGCGCCATCGTGTCGGGCGTGGCGATGGTGATGATCTGCTACATCGTCATCCACTGGGTGAAGGGACGCGAGATCAACGGCGAGTGCGTGACCGCGCTCATCGAGACGGCGTGGTATTTCCTGATCATCGACGTTACGCTCGAGCTGCTGGAACTCATCAACCACGCCTACATGGCCAACGAGGACTGGATCATCCTGAAGGAGCTCGTCACCGGCAAGCTCTTCGTCAGCATGTTCGTCATCCAGATCCTGCTCGGCTCGGTGGTGCCCTTCCTCGCCATGGGGGCCGTCGTGGTCTTCAAGCAGCGCGCCCCGGCCGCCGTGCGCAACGTAATCGGGGTCGTCTGCGGCGTGCTGCTGCTGGCCCAGGTCGGCGCCATGCGCTGGAACGTCGTGATGGGCGGGCAGATGTTCTCCAAGAGCCTGCGCGGCTTCCTGAATTTCGAGATCGACATCTACGGGCGCGAAGGGCTGATCGCCGCCGCCGTCATTCTCTGCCTGCCGTTCGTGGTGATCTATGTGTTCTCGCGCCTCCTCCCCCTCTGGGGCTCGGTGGAGACGTTCCCGAAGGAATGGATGAAGGAACGGCCGCCGGTACGGCAGCCGCTGAAGGGATACTCGAAGTTCACGTCGTAGACGCTGGTCGTGACTAACAATCCGGAGATGCTGGAATGGACGCCACCACTGTGAAGTACCTCATCGCCGCCGCCGTCGCCATCTTCCTGTTCAAGTACGGCGTGCGGATCGTGAAGCAGTACGAGGGCGGCGTGATGCTGCGCTTCGGCCGGTTGGTCGGGGTGCGCGCACCCGGCCTGAACTTCATCATCCCGCTGGTTGACCGCATGTTCAAGATCGACACCCGCGTGGTGACGCTGACGGTCGAACCGCAGGAACTCATCACGCGCGACAACGTCACCATCAAGGTGGACGCCGTGGTGTACTTCCAGGTCGTCGACTGCGCCAAGGCACTCATCCAGGTGGAGCACTACGCCCGGGCCACGTCGCAGATCGCGCTGACGACGCTGCGGAGCGTGCTCGGCCAGTCGGAACTGGACGAACTGCTGGCCCAGCGCGACAAGATCAACCAGAAGCTGGCGCAGATCATCGACCAGCACACCGAGCCGTGGGGCGTCAAGGTGTCGGTGGTCGAGGTCAAGGATGTGCTCCTGCCCGAGACGATGCAGCGTTCGATGGCGGCGCAGGCGGAGGCCGAGCGCGAGAAGCGCGCCAAGGTCATCCGCGCGGACGGCGAGTTCCTCGCCGCCGAGACGCTCGGCAAGGCGGCGGTGATCATCCGCAACAACCCGCCGGCGCTGCAACTGCGCTACCTGCAGACGCTCACCGAAATGACCGGCAACGGCAACGGCACGATCGTCCCGGTGACGATGGACCTGCTGGGCGGGCTCAACACGGCGCTGGGCGGCTCAGCCAAGTAGTTTTGCTGGTGACCGCAGCACAGGAGGGCCGGTGCGCATGCAGTGTCGCGTGCGCCCGGCCCGCCGTTCACCCGCTTTTTCGGCGGCGCGTCCGCCGTCGCGCCCGCAGGGGTTCTCCCATGACACTCCGTCCGATCGTCCTCGTTTCGTTCATGGCGCTTGCCGCCTGCGGCGGGCCCGACACCCCGGCCGTGGCCGTGCGCCCGCTCGACGTCCAGGGCGCGTGGGTACGGCCGGCTGACTCCGGCCTCGTGAGCGCCGCCTACCTCGTCATCATCAACCGCGACACCGCGCCCGTGACGTTCATCGGTGCGGCGTCGCCGCTGGCCGAGTCGGTGTCCCTGCACGAGACCATGGAGATGGGCGGCATGGTGCACATGATGCCGCTGGACTCGGCGCAGGTCATCGCGTCCAATGACAGCCTGGTGCTGGCGGAGGGGGCCAAGCACCTCATGATGACGGGACTGCGCCGCCGGCTGGCGGCGGGCGATTCCCTGCCGCTCATGCTGTCGTTCGCGGGCAACCAGACAGTCGTGGTCTCGGCCGCGGTGCGCACGCCGTAGCGTCAGCGCCGGCGCTCGTACTTCCAGTTCTGCGCCTTTCCTTCCGCCACCTGCGACACCGTGGCGGCGATCCGGCGTGCGCGCGTGGCGTCCTGCTTCGCCTCGAGAATCCACGCCAGGTACTCGCGGCGGTGACCGGGAGAGAACGCCTGCCACTGGGCCCATGCTCCCTTGGACTTCTTGAGCGCGGCGGCGAGGTCGGCCGGCATGGCCGGCGCAGCTTTCGGGTGCTTCCTGGGACGCCTCAGCGTGATGCCGGCATCGTTCAGCGCCATCGCCTTCCGCACGTAGCCGACGAGGGCCTTTTTCGTCGAAGTGCGGCATGCTCCACTTCATTGTCTCCTCGACATCCGGGCAGGCGGCGTGCACCACGGCGCGCAGGTGCTCGAGGATGGGCTTCGCGAACTCGGCCGACTTGGCGATGTACGCGTCGATACGGGGGTCACGATTGGCGATGGCGCACCTCAGGCATCCTTGCGGGCCACCAGCAGCATCTCGCTCGTCCGGCGGCCCAGTGGCTTGTCGGTGAACCCATCGAATGCCTGCTCCACCACGAGGCCCGCATCGCGCATCAGGTCGGCCAGCTGCGTCGGCGTGTACAGCCGGATGCGATGCGTGCGATCCTCCTTCACCTGCGGGCCCCGCCAGCACGACTCGACCGTCAGGAATCCGGAGAGCGGATCGAAGCGCCGCTCCTGCGCCACCACGGTGCCGTCGGCGGTGGTCCACCAGTCGCGCGCGACGAACTTGGCCATCACGCCATCGCGGTCTCCGCCGTGCCAGATGAGCACGCCACCCGGCGCGAGGACACGCACGAACTCGCGCACCACCCTCGCGTCGTCACGAGGGTCGGCGAAGAAACCGAAACTGGTGAAAAGGTTGAGCACCGCATCGAAGCGCCCCGACCAGGCCGGCGGCAGGTGCCGCATGTCCCCGCGGCGATAGCGGAGCGTGCGACCAGTGCCCCGCGCGCGCGCCTTCGCCAGCAACGGTGCCGACAGGTCCACGCCGTCCACGTCGAACCCGGCCTCGGCGAGCAGGTGCGCATGCCGCCCCTGCCCGCACGGGCAATCGAGCACGCGGGCGCCCGATGGCAGGCCGAGCAGCTCGATGAGCCGCGCCACCTGGCGGCGGTCTTCCTCGAGACTGAAGAGCGGCTCGTACTCGCGCAGGTAACCGGCGTCGAAATACGATGCCCACCAGTCAGAGGGCGCCGTCTGCTGCGTTACGCGGAATCGCTTGGCCACTGGTCCGGTGTGCTCTGTTGTCTCTCTGTTGTCTCTCTGTTGTCTCTCTGTTGTCTCTCTGTTGTCTCTCTGTTGTCTCTCTGTTGTCTCTCTGTTGTCTCTCTCAGAAAAACACCGGCTCCCGATACGCTCCAAACACGTCTTCAAGAGCGGCACGAATCTCGTATAACGTCGCGTACGCCCGCGCACAGTCCAGGATGTACGGCACCAGGTTCTCCGGGCCGCGCGCGGCGGATCGCAGCGCATCGAGCCGCTGCTGCACGAGCACAGTGTCGCGCGTCGTGCGCAGGGCGCGGAGCCGGGCCGTCTGCTCCTCGGCGGCCGCCTCGTCGAGCTTCAGCAGGGGAATGGTGAGCGTCTCGTCCGTGGCGAACTCGTTGACGCCGACCACGAGCTTGCGCCGCTGCTCGATCTCCCACTGCTGGCGCGCGGCGCTCTCGGCGATGCGCTTCTGGAACCAGCCGTCCTCGAGACCGCGCACCACACCGCCCTGGTCGTGGATCTGCTCGAACAGATGCTCGGCCTCTCGCTCCATGTCGTCGGTCAGCTTCTCCACGTAGTACGACCCGCCCAGCGGGTCGAGCACCGAGGCGACGCCGGTTTCGTAGGCGAGCACCTGCTGCGTGCGCAACGCCACTTCCACCGCGTGCTCGGTGGGAAGGGCCAGCGTCTCGTCCATCGAGTTGGTGTGCAGCGACTGCGTGCCGCCGAGCACCGCGGCCAGCGCCTGATACGCGACGCGCACCACGTTGTTCATCGGCTGCTGCGCCGTGAGCGTCACCCCCGCCGTCTGCGAATGGAAGCGCATGATCCAGCTGCGCGGGTTCCTGGCGCCGAAGCGGGCGCGCATGTGGCGCGCCCAGATGCGCCGGGCGACGCGCAGCTTGGCGATCTCCTCGAAGAAATCGTTGTGAATGTCCCAGAAGAACGACAGGCGCGGCGCGAACTCGTCGATGTCGAGGCCGCGGGCGATGCCGTGCTCGACGTAGGTGAATCCGTCGGCGAGCGTGAAGGCCAGTTCCTGGGCCGCCGTCGCCCCCGCTTCGCGGATATGATAGCCCGAGATGGAAACGGTGTTCCACTGCGGCGCGTGCCTGGCGCCCCACTCGAAGCAGTCCACGATGAGGCGCAGCGCGGGCTCGATGGGGAAGCACCAGGCATGCTGCGCCATGTACTCCTTGAGGATGTCATTCTGGATGGTGCCGCGCAGCTTCTCCGAGGGCACGCCCTGCTTCTCGGCGGCGGCGATGTAAAAGCACCACAGGATGATCGCCGGCCCGTTGATGGTCATCGACGTCGAGACCTGGTCGAGCGGGATGCCGTCGAACAGCGTCTCCATGTCGGCCAGCGAACTGATGGCGACGCCGCACTTCCCCACCTCGCCCTCCGACCGCGGGTGGTCGGAGTCGTAGCCCATCAGCGTCGGGAAATCGAAGGCCACCGAGAGGCCCGTCGTGCCGCGATCGAGCAGGAACTTGTAGCGTTCGTTGGTCTCGTGCGCCGAGCCGAAGCCGGCGAACTGCCGCATCGTCCAGAGCTTGCCGCGGTAGCCGGTGGGATGGATGCCGCGGGTGAACGGAAACTCACCCGGCACCTCGAACGCCGTGCCGGCGGATCCTTCGAGGTCGAGCGCCGTGTAGAGCGGCTCGACCTCCCGCGCCGAGTTGGTCCAGGCGAGGCTGCGCTTGTCGCCGGTGACGTACCGTGCCCGCCACCGGGCCAGTTCGGCACGGAGATGCTCCAGCTCCGCACGCATTGCATCGAGCGTCGGGTCGAGGTCGGGGGGTGGTGTCATCGGTGCTCTCCGGTCATCAGGGGGCCGCTCCGCAGGAGCAGCGCGTCCGCCACGGCGTACGGCGTGGCGCGTCCCGCCGCGAGGTCGGCGACCTGCGCGTCAATCCAGGCATTCGTGTCGGCGTCGGTCCAGAGCCGGCGGGCCAGCCGCTGAAGGACGACGTCCTTGACCCGCTCGCGCAACCGCGCACGACGTCGCACGTCCAGCTCGCCGCTGCGCTCAAGATACGCATGATGCGCCTCGAGCGCGGCCAGCATCTCCGGCAGTCCTTCCCCCGTGGTGCCCACGGCGCGCAGCACGGGCTGGCTCCAGCGCTCGGCACCGTCCGCCACCGGATGCGCTTCGCCCTCGCGGGCCGCCGAGCGCGCGCGGAGGTTCACTCCGTGGTGTGCCGGCACGTCCTTCATCGCCTGCCCGCCGCGGAGGCCGAGCATGAGCTCGATGTCGTTGCGCAGGCGGTCGGCGCCCGGGCGGTCCGCCTTGTTCACGACGAAGACGTCCGCGATTTCCATCAGGCCGGCTTTCAGCGTCTGGATGGAGTCGCCCGCCTCGGGCACGAGCACCAGCAGGGACGTGTCGGCCGTGCGGGCGATGTCCAGTTCGCTCTGCCCGACGCCAACCGTCTCGATGATGATGCGGTCCAGTCCGAACGCATCCAGCACGTCGCACACTTCACGCGTCGTCCCGGCGAGCCCGCCGAGCGAGCCGCGGGTGGCCATCGAGCGGATGAAGACGCCCGGGTCGAGCGCCACGGCCTCCATGCGCACGCGGTCGCCGAGCAGCGCGCCGCCGGAGAAGGGGGACGTCGGGTCCACGGCGACAATGCCGACGGTGAGTCCCTGCTCGCGCATGGCCGCCGCGAGCCGCGTGGTAATGGTGCTCTTGCCCGCCCCGGGCGGTCCGGTGAGCCCGATCCTCCGAGCCCGTCCGACGCGCGAGTGCATGGCCGCGAGCAGCAGGTCAGCTCCCGGCCGCCCGTTCTCGACCACCGAGACGGCACGAGCGAGCGCCGCCTTGCGGCCCGCGCTGAAGTCCGCGAGCAGCAGCTGCAGCGCGCGCGGCGCGCCGGCGGGAAGCTGCGGCGCGCTCATGCGCCCTCACCCTCGGCGGCGGCGTCGTGCTCGTCGTGAATGTCGCCCACGAGCTCCTCCACGAGATCCTCGAGCGTGGCGAGGCCGAGGGTGCGCCCCGACGCATCACGCACGATGGCCAGGTGCCGGCGCTCGCGCAGCATCGTGCGCAGCAGGTCGAGGCACGGCAGGTCGGGCGCGGCGAACGTCACGCGGCGAATGCGCGCCACCGGCGCCGACGGACGCTCGAGCACGTCGAATGAGTGGATGATGCCGATCACGCGGTCGAGGTCGCCGTCGATGACCGGAATGCGCGACAGCGCCGTGCGGGCCACGAGGCGGGCGATGTCCGCGTCGGGAAGCGCCCGGTCCACCGCGATGATCCGCTCACGCGGCGTCATGACGTCGCGCACCCGCGTGACGCCGAACTCCACCACGCCGCTGATGATGGCGCTTTCGTCCGCCTCACCCACGCCCTCGAGTTCGCCCTCGCGCAGCAGGTCCTCGAGTGCATCGCGCGGGTCATCCGGGGCGACCGGCGCCGGACGGGCCAGCGCGCGCGCCGCCCACTCCGCCAGCGCCAGTACGGGCGAGACGAGCATCCCGAGCGCGTGGAGCACCGGCAACAGGAGGGGAACGAGTTCCATCCCCCACCGCCGCGCGATGGCGCGCGGCACCGATTGTCCGAATACGAGCAGCAGGAGCGCGGCGGCGAAGAGCGTGCGCGCGAGCCCGAGGCCCGATTCCGCCTCGGCGACGGCCGTCACGCCGATCGTCATCGTCAGCGCCGCAATCCCGGTTCCCGCGGCCAGCAGGAGCCGCGGCGGCCGCGCGACGAAGATTTCCGCCGACGCGATGCCGGCGAGCTTGCGCTCCACCCAGTGACGCAGCCAGATGCGGCTCACCGACCGCACCGCGGTGGCGGCGGCCGTCAGCCACGCCACGAGAAAGACGAGGAAGAGGATGAGCGGGCTCATTCATCCACCCCGGCAGACGCCTCGGGCAGGCGCTCGAAGTAGACGCGTTCAATGCGGCGGCCCCGCATCTGCTCGACGACGACGCGGAAGCCCTGCACCTCCAGGTCCTCACCGGGCTCCGGCACGCCATCGAACAGTTCATACGCGAGCCCGCCTACGGTAGTCACGTCCTCGTGGTGGAAATCGTGGTTCGTGAGCGCGGAGAGCGTGTCGAGGCTGACGTGCGCGGGAATCCAGAACTTGTCGCGCCCCTCGCGCTTGATCTGGTCCTCGTCCTCCGAATCGGTTTCGTCGCGGATGTCGCCGACGATCACCTCGAGCACGTCCTCGAGGGTCACCAGCCCCGCGATGCCACCGAACTCATCGACCACGAGCGCGATATGGCGGTGGTTCAGCCGGAAGTCGCGCAGCTGTGCGTCCACCGTGTTGGTGTGCGGAATGAACCAGGCCGGCCGCACCAGCGTTCGCCATCCGCCGGCCGGCTCCTCGTCGTCGAGCACCGCGTCCAGCAGGTCCTTGGCGTACAGCACCCCCTCGACCTCGTCGAGATCCTCACCATACACCACGAGCCGGGAGTGCCGCGAACTGCGAACGCGCGCCACCACCTCGGACCACGGGGCATCACGCTCGACGCCGACGATGTCGACCCGCGGCACCATGATCTCCCTCACCTGCGTGTCACCAAGGGCGAAGACCCCCGTGAGCAGCCGCTGTCCGGCATCCCCGGCGCTGCCGTCCGCCACCTCCGCGGCGACCACCTCGCGGAAGCGCTCGACATCGGCGTCGCGGGCATCGGCGTCGGGCCGGCGCGGCATCAGGTGCGCCAACACACCGTCGCACCACGCGCCGAAGGCGACGACGGGGCGAAGCAGCGCCGACACCGCACGCGCCACGGGCGACAGGCGGCGCAGAGCGCGAAGCGCCAGCAGGTCGCCAAGCGCACGCGCGCCGCTCTCGGACACGGTCACCGTGACCGCGGCGAGCACCACCGCCAGCACCACGTTCGCATCGGGTCCCAGTGAGACGGCCAGAGCGGCGCCGGCGCCGAGCTGCATGAGAATGCGGGCAAAGGCGAGCGCGCGATGCGTCGCCTCGCGGTCAACCAGTATGCCGCGCACGGGCTCGTCCGCCGGCACCTCGCCCAGGTCAATGGTCAGCAGCGCGCCATCGGCTGCGGCGCAGAGCGCCGCGCCCAGCACCAGCAGTCCGGCCATGGCCGCCGCGATCATGCGGGGCGGACCCGACGGCGCAGGACGCCAGCGAGCAGGACTTCCTGCCGGCGCCACATGGGCGAAGACTCCCGCGCGCGGTCCGCCGGATGATCCCGGCCGAGCACGTGCAGCGTCCCGTGCACCACCAGTCGAAGAAGTTCTTCGCGCACCCCGCACCCCGCCGCTCGCGCGTTGGCGCGCGCGACGTCGGGGCAGATGTAGACATCACCCACCACGCCGGCGCCCGGCGTCGGCGTGAAGCCGAACGAGATCACGTCCGTGGCACCCGCGTGGCCCAGATGGCGGCGATTCAGCCGGGCCATGGCCGACGGCGAGACGAGCGTGACGGAGAGCATGGCCGCGCGCACCCCCTCGGCGCGCAGGACCCGGCGCGCCGCGTCGGCGATGCGCCGCGCCGCGACGGGCGGGCGCAGTCCCTCGCACGCCACGCCGACATGGAGCGCAACGACGGCAGGACGCGGCGCAGCCTTCACGCGTCCTTCTCCGCGTCGGCGGCGTACGCCTTGACGATCTCGCGCACGAGGCGGTGCCGGATGACGTCGGCATCCGTGAAATAGTGGAACGCGATGCCGTCGATCCCGGGCAGGATACGCTCCACCTGAGTGAGTCCGCTGTCCGCCTTGTTCGGCAGGTCGATCTGCGTCTTGTCGCCGGTGATCACCGCGCGCGAGTTCACCCCGAGCCGGGTGAGAAACATCTTCATCTGCAGGCTGGTGGCGTTCTGCGCCTCGTCGAGAATGACGAATGCGTCGCCCAGCGTGCGGCCGCGCATGTACGCCAGCGGCGCGATCTCGATGACGCGCGTCTCGAGCGCGCGCTGCATCCGCTCCGGCGGCATCATGTCTTCCAGGGCGTCGTACAGCGGACGCAGGTACGGATCCACCTTCGCCTGCATGTCGCCGGGGAGGAAGCCCAGCGACTCGCCCGCTTCGACGGCCGGCCGCGCCAGGACGATGCGCCGCACGCGCTTGCGCGAGAGCATGTCCACGGCGGCGGCGACGGCGAGATACGTCTTGCCCGTGCCGGCCGGGCCGATGCCGACCACGATGTCGCTCTCGAACAGCGCGCGCAGGTACTGCGCCTGACCCGCCGTCTTCGGCTGGATGATCTTGCGCACGCCGGGCAGCACCAGCCGCTCCGGCGCACCCTCTCCAGTCGCCGGTCCCTCCATCGAGAAGCGCAGCACGTCATCGGGGTCGAGCGCGGTGCGCTGCCTCGCCGCGTCCAGCATGCGCTGCGCCACGGCCGCCGCCTTCTCCACGGCCTCGGCGGGTCCCGCAATGGTCATCGCGTCTCCGCGCAGTGTCACGCGCACCGGGTAGATGCGCTGCAGTTCCGCCAGGTTGGCGTCTCCCACGCCGGCCAGCAGCAGCAGGTCAGCCCCCTCAGTGGAGAGCCGCCGCGTCTGCGCTTCCACCGCGTCTGTCGTCGCCCCGCGCGCCGCCGTGTCCGTCACTCCCCCTCCACGGTGGACCGCAGGTGCAGTTGGCGCAGGTCGTCCGACGGCACGGTGCTCGGCGCGTTCTCGAACAGCGCCCGCGCCGCCGTCGTCTTGGGAAAGGCGATCACATCGCGCAGCGAGGTGCCGTTGGAAAGCAGCATCGCGATGCGGTCGAACCCGAACGCGATGCCGCCATGCGGCGGCGCGCCGGCGCGAAGCCCCTCGAGCAGGAAGCCGAACCGGCGTTCCTGCTCGGATTCGTCACCGATGCCGAGCAGCGTGAACATCCGCGACTGCACGCGCGGATCGGACGTGCGGATGGAGCCGCCGCCGAGTTCGAGGCCGTCCAGCACGCAGTCGTACGCCAGCGCCCGCCATTGCTCCGGCACGTCGGGATGCGCGGCCATGTCGTCGGGATTGGCCGCGGTGAACGGATGGTGCACCGCCGCGAGCGCGCCGCTGGCCGGATCCCGGTCGAACATCGGGAAGTCCGTGACCCAGAGGAATCGCCGCGCGTTCTCGTCCACGATGCCAAGCCGGCGCGCGCATTCCTGGCGGACACGATCCAGTGCCGGACTGCTGATCCGGTCGCTTGCGGCGACGAAGAGCGCGAGCTCGCCGTCCTGCAGTGCCAGCGCCTCCGCCGCCTCCGGCGTCAGGAACTTCGCCACCGGTCCGTCGAGCTTGCCGTCGGACTTCTTGATGCGCAGCAGGCCGCCGGCTCCCGCCCCCTTGGCCACGGCCTCCAGTTCATCCACCTGCTTGCGGCTCCACGCGGCCCCGCCGGGGACGCGAAGGCCGCGCACCCGTCCGCCGGCCTCGATCGCCGACTTCGTCACGACAAAATCGAGCGGAGCGAATGCTGCGGTGAAATCATCGATTTCCAGTCCGTACCGAAGGTCCGGCCGGTCGCAGCCATAGCGCTCCATGGCATCCGCGTACGACATGCGCTCGAACGGCGTGGCGATGTCGTGGCCCGCCTCGAGCCAGAGGGCGGCAATCAGGCCCTCCGAGAGCGCCATGATGTCGTCGCGTCCGATGAAGGACGCCTCGATGTCGATCTGCGTGAACTCCGGCTGACGGTCCTGCCGCAGGTCCTCGTCGCGGAAGCAGCGCGCGATCTGGAAGTAGCGGTCGAACCCGCTGCACATGAACAGCTGCTTGTAGATCTGCGGCGACTGCGGCAGCGCGTAGAACTCGCCGGGATGCACGCGACTCGGCACGAGATAGTCGCGCGCGCCCTCGGGTGTCGGCTTCGTCAGGATGGGCGTTTCCAGCTCGAGGAAGCCGCGCGCGCTGAGATGCTGCCGCGTGACTTGCAGCAGCCGGTGCCGGAGGATCAGGTTGGCCTGCAGTTCCGGGCGGCGCAGGTCGAGGGAGCGGTGCCGAAGCCGCAGCTCTTCCGCCGGAAGCTTGTCGTTCTTGCCGCGCGCCACGGGAATGGCGGGGGTCACCGCCGGGCCGACGACGCGGAGGGACGTCGCGCGCACCTCGATCTCGCCCGTGTCGAGCTGCGGGTTGCGCATCTCCGCCGGGCGCGGCTCCACGATGCCCTCGACGATGACGACCGACTCGACGCCCACCGCGGCGGCCTCCGCGATCACCGCTGCACTCGTCCAATCCGGATTGAAGCTCACCTGCACGAGCCCCGCGCGGTCGCGCAGGTCCATGAAGACGAGTCCGCCCAGGTCGCGCGAACGGTGCACCCACCCGCCCAGCGTCACGGCCGCGGCCGCATGCTCCGCGCGAAGGTCACCGCACCGGTGTGTGCGCTGCGACGTGCTGAATACGTTCCCTTCGGTCAACTGCGTAGCTCCCGGCGCGTTGGCGCCAACACGGCAAACATCGCCAGACCGATGACGGCCCCGGCGGCGTCCGCCAGAATGTCTCCCATCTCCATCGCGCGACTGGGAATCAGCTGCTGCTGCACCTCGGTCAGGGCGCCGAACGCAACCGCGCCCACCAGCGCCGGCCACCACGAGCGCCCGCGCTCCTCCAGCGCCCACGCGCCGAGCACCGCCAGCACCCCGAAGAGCGCGGCGTGCGCGACCTTGTCGAGCCCGACCTTCCACGGCAACCCTGGCACGTCCGGCGGGGACGGCCACAGCATGAGCACCTCGATCAACAACGCCCATCCCACCACCCACGACCAGCGCCTGCGGATCATGGCGTCTCCGCGCGCGCGAGCACGGCGGCGAAGGCGTTCGCATCGGTCGCCTCGGACAGCGCGGCCTTCAACTCGTCGTTGCGCATCAGGCGCGCCAACCGTGCCAGCACCTTCAGGTGCATCCCCGCTCCCCCTTCCGACGTCACGACCAGGACGCAGACGCGCACCGGCACGCCGTCCGGCGCCTGATAGTCCTCCACCCCTTCCACGATGCCAGCCGACATGCAGATGCCATCCACGGCATTCGTGCGTCCGTGCGGCACGGCCAGTCCGTCCCCGATGGCCGTGCTCGCGATGGCCTCACGCGAAAGCACCCCCTGAAAGACCGCCTCCAGCGTCGCTGGAGCGGCATCGGGCAGCGCGAGTTCCGCGAGTTCGCGGAACAGGGCGTGTCGTGAATGGCTGCCCAACGGAACGCGAATGCGCTCCGGGGGGAGCAGTGCGCTGAGCAACCGGTTCTCCGCAGGGGTATAAGCAGTGTAAAACTAACGGAGAAAGGCACTTGGTGGTAGCAACCGGGCGCTTGACCGTGTCCGGCGGCGCGGGTATCCTGCCCTGATGCACCGATCCGCCCTTCTCCTGTTGCTCGGCAGCATCCTCCTGCCGGACGCGCTGGCGGCACAGCCGGTGCCCGGGCGAGACCTGCTCACCTTTCCGCTGGGTCTCACGACCGAAGCGCCGGCGCTGGGCACGACCGCGGGGTTCGGACTGTGGAATCCGGCGAGCGTCCTGGTCCCCGAGGGAAGCCGGCTGCGGCTCGCCGTGGGAACGATGAACGCCCCGGTGGACGTGGCCGTCACGGCGCAGGTTGCGACCGCGGCCGCGCGCTGGCGCGACGGCACCACGGTCGCGATCGGACTGGCGCATGCCTCGGTGAATGACCTGCTCCGCACCGACTCCGACCCGCAGTCCATCGGCGACGAGATTCCATACGCGACCACCCTTGTCTCGCTGATGGCGGCACGGGCCGTGGGACCGGTGACGCTCGGCGCCGCCGTGCGCGTCCGCAGTGGCCGGGCGGACAACATCTCGCGCCATGCGCTTTCGATGGACGTCGGCGTGATCTCACGCGGGCTGGGTTCGCGCGACGTCCGGCTCGCCGCATCCACATTCCTCGCGAGCGCCTTCGCCCAGGGGCGCGAGCGGGTCCAGATGCTCACCGCCATCGACGCCCGGCTCGCAGGCAGCGACTCGCTGCGCACGAGCCGCATCGGCGCCAGCTACACGGCAGTCGACGGCCTCGCACGCGAGGCCTTTGCGTACGCCACCGCGCGCTGGGCGCGACTCGAGGGACGGATCGGCGGCGCGCGAACCGAGGCGTTCGGCCATGCGAACTGGCGCGGCCGCCTGGGCGTCGCCTTTCACCATCGCGGCTACGTGATCGGCGTGGCCCGCGAGGAGGGTGGCGGCAACCTCTCGGCCACCTATCAGTTCACGCTCAGTTCCGTCGTCAAGTGAACGAGCGCAGTACGGCCGTGAACGTGCTCGACCTGACGCCGGCAGAGGCCGAGCAGCGCCTGCGCGACTTCGCGACGGCTCGTGGCGTCGGCGCCTATCGCGGCAGCCAGGCGGTACGCCACCTCTGGGCGGCGCCAGCCCCGGACTTTCAGGCGATGAGCGACCTGCCGCTGCCGTTCCGCGCGGCGCTGGCGCAGGCGTTCTGCATGCCGCGGCTCGCACTCGCCGACGAGCAGCGGTCCAAGGACGGCACGCGCAAGTTCCTCTTTCGCCTGCACGACGGGCAGACCATCGAGACGGTGGCGATTCCCGACGGCGATCGCGTGACGCTCTGCATCTCGTCGCAGGCCGGATGCGCCCTGCAGTGCTCCTTCTGCGCCACCGGGTTGATGGGATTCTACCGCAACCTGGTGCCGTCGGAGATCGCCGGCCAGGTGCGCGAACTGGCGCTCCTGCCCGAGCCCGTGAAGCCGACGAACATCGTGTTCATGGGCATGGGCGAGCCGATGATGAACTGGAAGGCGGTGAACATCGCCCTGACGATCCTCAACGACCCGAAGGGGTGCGGCATCGGTGCCCGCCACATCACGGTCTCCACCGTCGGCGTGCTGCCGGGCATCGAGGCCATGGCCCAGCGTCCCGAGCAGTTCCGCCTGGCTATCTCCGTGCACGCGCCGACGGACGAGTTGCGCCGCATGCTGATGCCGGTGAACATCAAGTTCCCGCTCGAGAAAGTCATCGACGCGGCGGCCTCGTTCAGCCGGCGCGTGACATTCGAGTACGTCATGCTGGGTGGCGTCAACGACCAGCCCGGACACGCCACCGAGTTGGCACGTCTCGCCAGGCGCTGCGGGGCGTTCGTGAACCTCATTCCGCTGCACCCCGGCGGAGCCGGCGCGTACACGCCGACCTCGCCTGAGGGAATCACGCGCTTCGCGGCGGCGCTCGCGCGGCACGGGGTGGAGGTCGCGGTGCGAAAGAGCCGCGGCACGGACATCGCTGCGGCGTGCGGGCAGCTACGGGTAGAGCGACTGCGGCGGCGGCCGCCACGACCGGCCGATCAGCACGGTGAGGTCGACGTAGCGTAGCGAGTCGGCGCGCGCCTCGACGCGCGCGCCGCCCAGCGCCGCCGCGGCGAGCCTCGCCCAGTCGGGATGCCCCGAGCGATCGAGCACCAGCGTGCTGTCGCGCCGATCCGCTGACGGTGCGGTGCCGGTCCCAACCACGTCAAACCCCTGGTCGCGCAGCCAGGCCGTGGCGAGGCGGCCGAGTCCGCGCGTGGACGTCGCGTTGATCACCTCGACCTTGATGCGCACCGAGTCCGGCACGACGCGCGCCGGACGAACGGCCGGCGCGGCTGTGGCGTCGCCGGCACCCGCGGCGTCGGTTCGCGGTCCTCGCTGGCGGAACACACCGCCGGCGATCGCCGCCAGCAGGACGATCAGGGCGACGCGGCGCCGGCGACGACGCGCCGCCGCGGCCACCGCGGCCACCGCGGGCGGGGCGTTCAGCGGACGGAATTCCACAGCGTGACCGTCCCCTCGAAGATCCGGTTGCCTTCGCGCAGGGTCCACTCGAGCCGCATGCGGACGGCCTGCCGGAAGACGCCGTCGAAGTTGTGCGGCAGCTGCGCGGCGAGGAAGGCACGGTCGGCGTGCATGAAGCCGCGTCCGGGTTCGAGAAAGTCGGCCATGAACAGCGCGCGACCGGTGCGATCCCAGTCGGGGTGCCCTACGGTGTGCCAGCGCACCGCCTCCAGCACGCTCGGACGCGACTCGCCCTCCCGCTCGAGCATCGCGGCTGCGGCCGGTCCGTGCAGGATGCCGTCGGGGAGGTCGGACCCGGTGATGATGCCGCGCAGCGCCGCGGGCGTCGCGTCGCGCAGCGCGTCGTGCCAGCGGCCCGCGTCGTGCCACGCCTGCGCCTCGGCGGCGTCGAGTCGCATGCGCGCTGCCCAGTCGTCGAGCAGCGCCGTCACGCGTGCGATGTGCCCCCGTCGCCTCTCGCTGACCACCGCCCACTCGGGCAGGACGGGCGGCGTCATGACGCGCGGTCGTCGAGCGCGCCCCGGAGCTCGCGCGCGAGTGCCACGGCGGCGTCCACCGATTCGCCGGCGGCGCGCACGATGGCGCTGCCGACGACGATGCCGTCGGCGTGCGCCCCCAGCAATCGCGCCTGCTCCGGACGCGAGATGCCGAATCCGACGCAGATCGGCAGGGCGCACACCGCGCGCAGCGACGCGATGGTCTCCGGTAGGTCCGTCGGCAATTGCGCACTCACGCCGGTCACGCCGAGCCGCGAGATGAGGTACACGAAACCGCGGCCGTGCCGCGCAATCTCCGCCATGCGCTGGGGCGGCGTGGTCGGCGCCACGAGGCGCACGAACGCAAGCGGCCCTGCGCCCAGCCATGCTTCGCGCGCCGGGTCGCTGCCGACCGGCAGATCGGTGAGAAGCACACCGTGCACCCCGGCCTCGGCGGCGCGCCGGAGTACACCGGGGCCGGCGGCGATCAGCGGATTGAGGTAGCTGAACAGCACGACGGGAATACCGAGCCGGGCGCGGCTGACGAGGTCGAGCGCGGCCTCCAGCGTGACGCCGTGCGACAACGCCGTCTGCGAACTGGCCTGGATCACCGGCCCGTCCGCCATGGGGTCGGAGAACGGCACGCCGACCTCCAGCACGTCGGCGCCGGCGGCCTCGAGCCCCTGCCAGAGGGCGATGCTCCGCTCGGGATCGGGATGGCCGGCGGTGGCGTAGCAGACGAGGGCGCGGCGTCCCCGGGCGCGGAGCGCGTCAAAGCGAGCAGTCAGCACGAGCGTCTCAGACGAAGTAGTCGCCGACGCGAATGCCGTACTTGTCGGGATCGGCGGTCTTGATGATGGTGCGGCGATAGTCGCCGGCCTCCGTGCGCTCGGTCAGGTCCACCACCGTGCCCGGGTACTGCACGTTGCCCATGTCGTCGCTCACGATGCGCACGAGTGGACGCGACAGCATCTCGGGATCGGGGTTCGCGGCGTGCACGATGGCGAGTTCAAACGTGTCGAGCACCAGGAAGGTCCCCACCGGATAGATGCCGAGCAGGTTGATGAAGGCCTTCACGATCACCGGGTCCATGCCGCGGCGCGCGTTGTCGCGCATTTCCTGCAGCACCGCCGAGGGCGCCATGGGCGTCGTCTGGTACGACCGGCGCGACGTGGCCGCATCGAAGCCGTCTGCCACCGCCACGATCTTGGAGTAGAACATCATGTCCTTGGTGCGGAGGCTGCGCGGATAGCCCGTCAGGTCGCGCTTCATGTGGTGCTGGAACGCGACGAGCATGGAGCGGTACGGGAACTCCCGCTGGTCCTTCACCGAGAAGAGGGCCAGCACGCCCAACCACGGGTGCGAGGCGACGGCGCGCCATTCCTCGTCGGTCAGGACGTCGGACTTGTTGATGATCTCGGCCGGGACGCGCGCCTTGCCGATGTCGTGGAGGAGCGCCGCCATGCCCAGGTCGTACAGCTGCAGGCGGGTGAGCGCGAGCCGGCGGCCGAGGGCAATAGAGAAGATGCAGACGTTCACCGAGTGCGTGAACGTGTAGTCGTCGTAGTCGCGAATAGTGGTGAGCCCGACGAGCGACGTCTCGTCGGCGAGGATCTGGTCCACGATGCCCTGCACCACGCGCTTGATCTTCTTGATGTTCGCGCTCTGTCCCATCCGAACAGAGTTGATGACTTCCTTTGTCGCGGAGACCGACTTCGCGTAGGTGCGCTTGGCCTTCTCCTTGGACTCCAGCCGTTCGCCGCCGTGATCATCGTCCGACTCGACCAGCGGGGCGAGCTCGAACGCCGTGATGCTCGTGTCCGACAGCCGCTGCAGGAGCGCCTCGAACCGCTCCACGGCGTCGGTCCCCTGCGGATTCATCAGGTAGCCGAGGAGTACCGTCCAGTCGCGCATGGCGGGGGCGCGCAGCATGCGCAGCGTGCCGATGCCGTTCTGCCGGAACTGGTTCAGCAGCGCGCTGAAGCTCGAGTAGTTCTCGAGGTCGAGGCGCAGGCGCGTGCTGTTCACGAAGATGAACTCGCCCGCAATGCGGAACTCACACTCCTTCTCGCGCGTCAACAGGTCGTTCGTGATCTGCGACAGGTCTTGCAGCGACTGCTGGACGACGGCGTTCTCGAGCGGATACAGCCGGAGATTCCGGATCGTCCCGTAGAACGCCATAATGAAGGCGCGGCTGGCCACGCGCACATACGCCTCGTCAGCGATCTCCCCTGTTGCCGGCATGGCGACGGAGCCGCGCATCGCGGCGGACGGACGCGACGGGGAGGTCACTGGGCCCCTCCGCGAAGGGCGCGGGTCACGGCGTTGCGCACCACGACGTCCTTGTCGCCATCGGCGCGCTGGAGCGCCTCGCGCGCCGACGCCGTGCCGATGCGGCCGAGGGCCACCGCAGCGCAGGCGCGCAGTTCGGGGTCTTCCTTGCGCGCGAACAGGCCGCCCTTGGCGTTCAGCAGGCCGTCGAGGTAGGCCACGCCGCCATCGCCGCAGAGCGAGCCATAGAGTTCGAAGAAGGTCAAGCGCTCCGTCCGGTCGGCGTCGCGCAGTTCCTTGCCCTTCACGGCGGCCTCCGCGCGCTGCAGCGCCGGGCGGTATTGCCGCGACGTCAGCGTGCGGGCCGCCTGGACGCGCAGGTCGCGATCGGCGTCACCCAGGGCGCGTTCCACCGCCTGCAGGGCCCCCGGGGAGCCGATGTCGCCCAGCGACGAGAGGGCCGCAAGGCGCAACTCCCGGTCGCCCTGTTCGAGCACCTTCGCCATCGCCGGCACGCCGGCGGCCGTCCGCATGGCGCCGCAGCGCCGGATCGCCTCGAGCGCCACATCGCGCGCGGGATCGGAGATGAGCTTCACGAGCTCGCCGGTCGCCGACTCGGCGATGCGCGTTGCGGCCGACTCGAGCAGCGGGCGCAGGCCGACATTCTGGGCGCGCGGCAGCCAGGCGAAGATCGTGGAGAGCGCCGTCGGCCGAAGCTGGCCGAACAGGTCGTTCAGGTCGGCGGACGACGGCAGCATGGGGGCCGCATCCATCGCCTCGAGCAGCTGGGACAACGCCGCTGGTTCGCTCAGGCGGACCGTCAGCGAGCCCAGGCGCTCTTGCGTCTCCGGCTGCACGTCCCGCGCGCGTTCGAGCGTGGCGGCGGCTTCGCGCAGGAGATACGCCACCGCCGCGAACTGACCGGCGGAGAGCAGGTGCAGCATCAGCGCCTCGATGTCCGACAGCACCTCGGCGCGCACGAGCGGGTCCACCTGGAACTCGAAGAGGTCGAGCAGCGAATCGAGCGCCGCGCGCCGCAGGTCCGTGGCGTACTCGCGCTCCGTTTCCTGGCGAAGGTATTCCACCTCCTTCTCGTCCAGGAAGTAGAGCGTGGTGTCGAAGTCCTCCATGCTGACAATGCCCGGCCGCCCCTGCGACTCGGAGGAGCCGCTGGACGTCCCGGAGGCCGCCTCGTTCCTGGCCTCCTGCACCGCCTCGCGGGGATCGTCGGCGTCCCCGCCGCTCCGCCTGGGCCAGCGTCCCGGTTCGGGCGATGCCTCGATCGGAGCCGATACATCAGCAACATCCACGTAGCGGTACTGCAGGGTCGTGAACTCGTTCTCCCACAGCAGCGTCAGCAGGTCATCCGAGCTGGGAAGCGCGTGGCGCAGCTTCGGAATGATGTTGAGGAAATCGACCAGTTCCTTTTCCTCGAAGCCCTTCTTCAGGGTCAGTTCGCGCAGGCCGTCCTTGAACAGCGTCCACGGCAGCGAGTCACCGGCCTTCGTCGGCTCCTCGAGGACCTTGTGCCCGAACCACTCCAGTGCGGTCTCCGATACGGTCAGCCGCACCGACTCGGTCTCCTCCCACAGCGGCGTGAAGACCGCGCGCGCCTGTTCCAGCGACCGGACATAGCTGGGATTGTTGTGGTTGTTCAGGTACAGCAGGTGTGCCCGAATGGTCTTGTCGAGCTGGCGCAGCATCTCCGCCACGAGCTGCGGCGAAAAAGGCGGCTCGATATCCTCGGGTCCGTGATCCGGGACGGTGGCCGTGGTCGCGGTCATCTACACAACATACGGGCATCGCGAGCAAACGTCACGGTCACCCTGGCGCGTGGGCGAGCTCGCTGACCTGCGCGACATCCTTGTCGCCCCGGCCGCTCACGCAGAGCAATACCGGCTGGTCGGCGGTCCAACGTCCCCGGTGCGACGCAATCCACGAGACGGCGTGCGCCGTCTCGAGCGCCGGGATGATCCCCTCAAGCCGGCCAAGGAGCGCGAAGCCCTCGAGCGCCTCGTCGTCGGTCACCGACACGTACGTCGCGCGGCCAGAGTCCTTCAGGTGCGAATGCTCCGGGCCCACGCCCGGATAATCGAGCCCGGCCGAAATGGAATGCGCCGGATGCACCTGCCCGTGCGCATCCTGCAACAGGTAGCTCAGTGCGCCATGCAGCACGCCGGGCGTGCCGCGCGTCAGGCTCGCCGAGTGCGCCCCGCTGTCGAGACCGTGCCCGGCCGCCTCCACTCCCACCAGCTCGACCTCCGCGTCGTCCACGAACGGATGGAAGATGCCCATCGCGTTTGAGCCGCCGCCGACGCAGGCGACGACCGTGCGCGGCAGGCGTCCCGCACGTTCGAGCATCTGGCGGCGCGCCTCGCGGCCGATGATGGCCTGGAAATCGCGCACCATGCGGGGATACGGGGCCGGCCCCACGACGGAGCCGATGATGTAGTGGCTTGTCGGGCAGGTGGTCACCCAGTCACGAATGGCCTCGGTGGTGGCGTCCTTCAGCGTGCGCGTGCCGGCCGTCACGGGCACGACGGTCGCGCCCATCAAGCGCATCCGGTACACGTTGAGCTGCTGCCGCCGCATGTCCTCCTCGCCCATGTACACCACGCACTCAAGGCCGAGGCGCGCGCACACCGTGGCAGTGGCGACCCCGTGCTGGCCGGCTCCGGTCTCGGCGATGATGCGGCGCTTGCCCATGCGGCACGCGAGCAGCGCCTGCGCGAGCGCATTGTTGATCTTGTGTGCGCCCGTGTGGTTCAGGTCTTCGCGCTTCAACCAGACCGGGGCGCCGACGAGGGCCGAGAAACGCGGCGCGTCGCTGAGTGGTGAGGGCCGCCCCACGTAGTGCTGCAGCAGTCCGTCGAGGTCGGCGTGGAAGGCCGGGTCGGCCAGCGCGGCCTCGAGGGCCACTGCGAGTTCGTCCAGCGCCGGCACGAGCGTCTCCGGCACGTAACGCCCGCCGAAGGCCCCGAATCGCCCGTCCGTCACGCCCAGCGTCTGCATCTCACCGCCCTCCGCGCGCCGCCGACTCGGCGAAGGCGCGCATCAGTGCATGATCCTTGATTCCCGTCGTCGATTCGACCCCTGAGGATACATCCACGACATCCGGCGCGACCAGTCCGATCGCGCGTTCCACGTTCTCGGGCCGAAGTCCGCCCGCGAGCACGAGCCGCCGCGGACGCCCGCCGCTGTCGAGCGCCGACGCGAGTCGTTCCCAGTCCACCGCGGTCCCGGTCCCGCCAAGCGCCCCGGGCACGTGCGCGTCAATGAGGACGGCATCCACGCCATCCTCGGCCCCGCGCAGCGCCGCGACAACCGCAAGATCCGGCAGGCGCACCACACGCCAGATCGCACCGTCAAACCGCTGCCGCAGCGCATCCACAAGCGTGGCGTCCGACGTGCCGTGAAGCTGCACGATGTCGAGGCTGGCCGCGGCGGCATCGGCCGCGATCTCCTCCACCGGCTGTGCACCGAACACCCCCACGCGGCGTGCGGTTCCGTGTCCGCGCGCACCATCCAGCACGACGCGAGCCGCCGCCGCATCCAGCCGGCGCGGGCCGTCGGCGAAGACCACGCCGAGGTAGGCCGCCCCCAGCACGCCGCCCGCCTGCGCATCAACGGCCCGCGTGAGTCCGCAGAACTTCACCTCAGCCACGCGCGCTCCGGGGGACCCCCGTCAGACGGCGCACCGCCTCGGCGGGCGACGACACGACAGAGAGCGCAGAACCCACGAGCACGGCGTCAGCCCCGAGCGTCGCGGCGCGGCGCACGCCCTCCGCATCGTTGACGCCGCTCTCGTACACCGCCGTGCGACCGGGCGGCACGAGGCGCAGCAGCCGCTCCGACACGCGGTCGTCGATGACAAGCGTCTCGAGGTCCCGGTTGTTCACGCCGACGATGCCGTCCGGCACGCCGAGTGCACGCTCGAGTTCGGCTTCGTCGCGAACTTCGAGCAGGACGTCGAGGCCAATGGAGCGGGCGGCGGCGGCCAGCGCGAAGAACCGGTCGGCAGGAAGCGCTCGCGCAATCAGCAACACCGCGCTCGCACCCGCGAGCCGGGCCTCGAGCAACTGGACCTCGTCCACGATGAAGTCCTTGCGCAACAGCGGAATTCCCACGGCCCGCCGAGCCGCAGCGAGATCATCAAGCGAACCGCCAAACTCCGTCGGTTCGGTGAGGATCGAAAGCGCTGCAGCGCCTCCGACGGCATACTCGGCGGCACGCACGCCGGCATCGAGGGATTCATCGAGGACGCCCTTGCTTGGCGATCGGCGCTTCACTTCGGCAATGACCGCCACGTCCGGCCGTTGCAGTGCTCCGCTGAACGAAGGCACGGCCGTCACCTCGGCTACCCGTCGTTCCATGGCGCGCACGTCGGCCCGCGACCGCTCGGCGCGCGTAACTGCTTTCTCGGTCAGTCGGCCCAGCGGCCCCGTGGGTGGCGTCCAGACGCCCTGTTGCACTTCGGTCAATGTTCGGCTACCGTTACTTCGGGGTTTGTTCGCTCGTCAAACCGACGCATCATCCAGAGTCTGCCACACTACATCCGGTACCGTCGCCATGCCGCTCACCAAGCGCCAGCGCCAGATTCTCGACTACCTGCAAGGGTACCAGGGCGACCACGGGTACGCCCCGAGCTTCGAGGAGATCGCCGCGCACTTCAACTATAACTCGCTGGCGACGGTGCACGAACACCTCACCAATCTCGAGCGCAAGGGCTACATCAAGCGCAGCTACAATGAAAGCCGCGCCATCGAGATCCTGCCCTCGGAGGCGTTCCGCCAGTCCATTGAGCTCCCCCTGCTCGGTGCGGTGGCGGCCGGCACCGCAATCGAGCACTCGACGAGCGGCGAGACGGTGGCCGTGCCGGACGACTTCGTGCGTCGCGGCGGTGCCCACTACGTGCTGCGCGTGCGCGGCAACTCCATGATCGAAGACCACATCACCGATGGCGACCTGGTGGTGGTCAATCAGCGCCAGACGGCCGACAACGGCGAGATGGTCATCGCGATGCTCAACGGCGCCACCGCCACGGTCAAGCGGTACTATCGTGAACGCGACGGCCGCGTGCGGCTGCAGCCCGCCAACGAGGCGCTGGCGCCGATGTACTTCGACCGGACGGACGACATCCGTATCGAAGGCGTGGTGGTGGGCGTGATGCGGAAGTTCTGAACCGCGGGCGTTGCTCGTCGCACGATGGACGACGGACGGCAGGCGGTGATCGGCCGATCAGCCCTTGGCCGCCGCGCGGCTCGAGACTGTGCGCAATTTCTCGAGCGCCGCGCGCCCCGCTCCGTCGCGCAGGGCCTCCCGAGCGAGCGCGAGCGCGGCCGTGAAATCGCCGGCGAGGCCTGACACGTAGATGGCCGCGGCCGCATTCAGCGTGACTGCCGCCACCGCGCCGGGGCGTCCGCGACCCGCGAGCACCTCCTCCACGATGCGCGCGTTGTCGGCGGGCTCGGCGCCGATGAGATCGCTCTCCGCCACGCTCGGCACCCCGTGCCGCTGCGGCTCCAGGGTCCACGACCGCGCCTCGCCGTCCACGAGCTCCAGCACCTTGGTGCTCCCGAGCGGCGAGATCTCGTCGAGGCCCGGCTCTCCGTGCACAATCAGGCTGTGCGTCGTGCCCAGCGCCTGCAGGGCGCCGCCAAGGAGACCGAGGCGCCGGGCATCGGCCACGCCGATGACCTGCCGGCCGGCGCGCGCCGGATTGGCCAGCGGGCCGACGAGGTTCATCACCGTTTGAATCGCGAGTTCGCGCCGCACCGGGCCGACGTGCCGCATGGCAGGATGCATCGTCGGCGCAAACATGAAGACAATGCCCGCCCCGTTGAGCACATCACCCATTCGCTCGACCGGAATGTCGATGCGCACGCCGAGCGCTTCGAGCACGTCCGCGCTTCCGGACCGCGAGGTGAACGACCGGTTGCCGTGCTTGGCGACCCGAACCCCGGTGCCCGCGGCAAGGAGGGCGGCCGCGGTGGAGATATTGAACGTGGTGACGGCCCCTCCGCCGGTGCCGCACGTGTCCACGAGCTGTTCAGGCGCGTCGGCGGGCAGGACGGTCATCGCTTCTCGCAGCGCCGTCGCGGCGCCGGCCAGTTCCTCTGGGGTCTCGCCCTTGACGCGCAGCCCCATGAGCAGGGCCGACACCTGCACCTCCGTGCCCTCGCCGCGCATGATGCACCCAAAGGCACCTGCGGCCTCGTCACGCGTGAGCGGTTCTCCGGCCGCGAGGCGGCGGATCGCGGCGTGCAGCGGACCGCTATTCATTGATCCGGTCGAGCAACTGTTCCGGGATCCGGTCGAGCAACTGTTCCGGCAGGCGGGCCTCACGTGCGATCAGGGAGATGACGAGACCGAGCAGGCGCACGCGCTCCACATCCTCCTCCACAAAGAGCCCCCGCTGCGCACGATTCGTGAGGTTCACCACGCCGATCAATTCGTCGCGGATCACCAGCGGAAACGAAATGAAGGAGCCCGTCGTGAGGTACTCATCGCGCAGGAGCGGCTGGGCCTGCGCGTCGGACGCGTCCACCACCAGCAGCGGTTGGCGGCTGGCGGCGACGCGTCCGGCGACGCCCTGCCCCACGGTGATGCGCGCCCCTTCGTGCACGTGCGGCGCGAGGCCGCGCGAGGCCGCGAGATACAGCGTCTCGGGCTCCGGCGCGCGCAGGAAGAGCGAGCAGCGCATCGCCTGCATGTCGTCGCCGACGAGCGCGAGCAGCCCTTCCGCAAGGCGCTTGGGGTCCACGTGGTGGGCCGCGAGGTCGAGAACGCGATCCAGCAGGTAGATGGTGCGCGTGCGCTGGCGCAGTCCTTCGCTGCGACGATGCAGCTCGATGTGCGCCTGCTCGAGCTGGCCGACCGCCGCGGTCACCTGATGCTCAAGCGCACGAAGCCGCGAGGCGGCGCGCCGCGCGTCCTCTGCGCCGCGCGCCAATTCACGGGCCTGCTGCACCGTCTGCCCGGCGCGCGCCGCGTCGGCCGCGCCGGCCGCGCCGCGCGCCTGTGTCAGCTGCTGCTCCAGTTCCGCCAGGCGCGTGAGATACTCGCCGTGCACCCGCTGCGTGACGTCCTCGAGGGTGCGCGCCGCCTCCACCCGCGCCTCCCGTTCCGCGAACCGGTCGTGCGCCAGGTCGAACAGCGCGGCGAGCGCGCTCGCCTGCTGGGTGACCCGCGCGCCGAAGATGCGACGGGGTTCATGCAACGCGAGCACGGCCGCCAGCTCTCCGTCAAAACGGATGCCGCGCAGCGCGAGATCGCCGGGTTCACCGAGCGGCGGCAGCTGGAGCATGCGCGCGAACGTGTCGGACTCCTCCCCGACATCGACGAACGCCCCCCCGCGGTGCACCCGCTGCACCACGTCGGTCGAGAACTGGCGCAGCGCGACTTCGATCGGCGTCCGGGCCACGGTGCCGCGGTCCCACGTCACGCACTCGATGAGCTTCCCGTCTCGCGCATCGAACGGGAGGTAGGCCACCACCACGGCCCGGTCGACTTCGGCCATCCCCTCGGCCAACGCAACGAACGCCGCGTCCAGGCGCGGAGCGGCGGCGAGCGCGTGGGCCAGCGAAGCGAGGGTGGAGTCAGGCATCCAGCGGAGAGGCAAGAAGGGCGTGCGGAGCGCGCAGCACGGCGCCCCGGGCGGCCGACGCGGCCACCTGCGGGAACGTGAGGCCTACGTCATGCCCTGTCAATCGGTTGGGCGATGCGCCTTTGCTTGATCGGGCACGCGCCAAGGGCTATTTTCCCTGCAATGGCGGGACGCGTGTTTCAGCTCGTGTTGCACTATGACGGCACCGACTTTTCCGGCTGGCAGGTGCAGCCGGAGACGCGAACCGTGCAGGGTACCCTCGAATCGGCTCTGGCGCGCCTGTGCGGCGGGCCGGTCCGGGTCACGGGCGCCGGTCGAACGGATGCGGGTGTGCATGCCCGCGGCCAGGCGGCCAGCGTGGAAGTGCCGTCGCACTGGACGCCGGATCGCCTGAGGCACGTGCTCAACGCACAGCTTCCTGACGACGTCTTCGTCGCGGCGGTGCATGCGATGCAACCGGAGTTTCACGCGCGGTACAGCGCGACCAGCCGGCGGTACAGCTATGCCGTGGGGCTCGACGAGGCCGCCCGCTCGCCATTCCGGCGACGCTGGGAATGGCCGGTCGGGAAATCCCTGGATGGCGACGCGCTGGCGTGGTGCGCGGCCGCGCTGCTCGGGGAGCATCAGTTCTTCGGGTTTGCGGTGCGCGGCACGGCGCCGGACGATGACGACCATCGCTGCGAGATTCGTTTCGCGCGCTGGCGCGTGGTGCCGGGCGGTCTGGTCTTCGATGTCGAGGCCAACCGATTCCTGCACCACATGGTGCGGTTCCTCGTCGGCACGATGATCGAGGTGGCCTCGCACCAGCGCCGGCGCGAGGAGTTCGCCGCGCTGCTCGTCGCCGATGCCAATGACGAGGTGTCGCCGCCGGCCCCCGCCGGCGGTCTCTGCCTCGAGCAGGTCACTTATCCCGCCGCCCTGTATCTTACCTCCTGATGCGCATCTACCACGCTTCCGTCGCCCTCGATGAAGTCCGCTGGGCGTTTGCCGCCGGCCTGATCGACGGCATCGTCGCCACGCCGGCTGTCATCGCGTCGCAACTGCCGAATGCCGACCCGCGCGAGCTCGTGCAGGAACTCTCGTCGGCGGTGCCGCTGCCCGTCATCGCCTCGGTGCGCGCCGTCAATCGCGATGAACTCTACAAGGGCGCGCGCGAACTCGCGCGCCTCGCCGAGCAGGTCATCGTCGCCGTGCCGCTCGTGGAGGACGCCCTGCCCGCCATCAAGCGGCTCAGCGCCGAGGGCGTGCGGGTGGCGGCAACGCTCGTGCACAACGCGGCGCAGGCCGCACTCGCCGCCAAGGCGGGCGCCGCATTCGTGACGATCGCGGTGGACGCGTCGGCGCATGTCGGCGACGACCCGACCCTCGCAATCGCCGAGTCGCGCGTGATCTTCGACCGGTTCGACTTCGAGTGCGACCTCATCGCGGCGGGCCCGTCCAGCTCCCGCGCCTTCATTGACGCCATGGCGGCCGGCGCCGACGGCGCGGTGGTCACCACCGACGTGCTCAAGGCGCTGCTGCAGCACCCGCTCACGGATCGCGGCTTCGACCGCTTCCTCGGCGAGATCAGCCGTCGCCCGAAGCCCCGGCGCCCGCGATGACCATGACGCGCCTCACCCCGTTGTGCTTCGCCCTCCTGCTGGCCTGTGAGGGCGCCTCCCCGTCGCGCACCGCGGCCCAGGGCGTGACCGCGCGCCGCGAGGCCAACGTCCAGATTGCGCAGTCGCGCCGGTCGGCCATCACCGACGCCGTGGCGCGCGTCGCGCCGGCCGTCGTCACCGTGCAAACCGAAACGGTCTTCCGCACGCCGGTGGACCCGTTCGCCTTCTTCTTCGGCAACCGCGAAGGCGGCACGCAGACGCGGCCGGGCATCGGGTCGGGGTTCATCGTACAGCCCAACGGCGTGATCGTGACCAACGCGCACGTGGTGGCCGGCACGTCCAACGTGAGCGTGGCCCTGCGCGACGGCACCACCTATCCGGCCAAGGTCGTCGGCATCGACGAGATGAATGACCTCGCCGTGCTGAAGATCGAGGCGCGCAACCTGCCGACGGCGCCGCTCGGCAGTTCCCGCGACCTGCTCATCGGCGAGTGGGCGATCGCCATTGGCAACCCGTACGGCTTCCTCCTCGGCAACTCGGAGCCCTCGGTGACGGCCGGCGTGATCAGCGCGACCGGCCGCAACCTCGTGGGCCAGAGCGATGGCCAGGGCGTGTACGTGGACATGATCCAGACCGACGCCTCCATCAACCCGGGCAACTCGGGCGGCCCGCTCGTGAACGCCGCGGGCGAGGTGATCGGCGTCAACAGCTCCATCTACACGCCGACGGGCGGCTCGGTGGGGCTGGGCTTTGCGATTCCGATCGACCGCGCCAAGCGCGTCACCGAGGACCTGCTCGCGCATGGCACCGTGCGGCGCCCATGGATCGGCGTGAAGCTCGAGCTCCCGCAGCAGAACAACCGCGACGCGCTGCGCGGCGGCGCGGTGATCCGCACCGTGACACCGGGCTCGCCGGCGGCGGCGGCCGGCCTCCAGGCCGGCGATGTCATCGTGCAGTCGCGCGATCGCGTCGTGCGCAACGCGTACGACTGGGAAGCCGAGCTGCTCGAGATGCGCGTGGGCGAAGATGCCGAAGTGCGCGTCCGCCGCGGAAGCCGTGAACGCATGGTGCGGGTGCGCATCGCCGACCTGCCTGAGGTGGCGGCGCAGAAGGTCTCCGTGCTCAAGGAGATCGAGCTCGTCACGCTGACGCCGGCCATCCGCGCCGAGCGCGGCGTGCGCGCCAGCCAGGGCGCCGTCGTCTACCGGGTCTCCTCGCGCGTCACGGAGGAACTGGGCGTGCAGGCCGGCGACGTGATCGTGCAGGTCAACCGGTCCGCCGTCACCGACGCGCAGCAGGCGGGGCTGCTGCTCGAGTCGCTCACGGGACGCGGCCCGATTCGCATGCTCATCGAGCGTGGCGGCTTCCTCTATCCCATCGACTTCCAGATCCGATGACCGATCCGGCGACCTGGAGTTCCCCGCTGGCCGAGCGCTACGCCTCGGCGGCGATGCTGCGCCTGTGGTCGCCCGCGTCACGCTACGGCTTGTGGCGGCGCCTGTGGCTCGCGCTGGCGGAGTCGGAGCGCGACCTCGGCGTTGACATCCCCGAGGCCGCGCTCACGGAGATGCGTGCGCACCTTGACGACATCGACTTCGCCGCCGTGGCCGGCTACGAGAAGCGGTTCCGGCACGATGTCATGGCGCACGTGCACGCGTTCGGCGACGTCGCGCCGGCCGCCCGCGGGGTCATCCACCTCGGCGCCACGTCGGCGTTCGTGACCGACAACGCCGACCTCATGCTGATGCGGCGCGGCCTTGAACTGCTGCGCGCCCGCGTGGTGGCGCTGCTCCGCACGCTGGCCGGCTTTGCCGACCGCTGGAAGGATGAGCCGGCCCTCGGCTACACCCACCTCCAGCCCGCCCAGCCGACCACCGTCGGCAAGCGCGCCACGCTGTGGATGCAGGACCTCGTGCTTGACCTCGCCGACCTGGACCATCGCATCGCGACGCTGCCGCTCCGCGGCGTCAAGGGCACCACCGGCACGCAGGCGAGCTTTCTCTCGCTCTTCGGCGGCGACCACGCGAAGGTGCGCGAGCTCGATGCCCGCGTCACTCTCGCCATGGGGTTCGGCGCGTCGCTGCCGGTGACCGGCCAGACGTACACGCGCAAGCTCGACGCCCACGTGCTGGACGTGCTCGCCGGACTCGCGGCCTCGGCCGCGAAGTTCGCCGGCGACATGCGCATGCTCCAGGCGTTCGGTGAGATCGAGGAGCCGTTCGAGAGGGAGCAGATCGGTTCCTCGGCGATGGCGTACAAGCGCAACCCGATGCGCAGCGAGCGTATCAACTCGCTGAGCCGGTTCGTGCTGTCGCTCACGCCAAACGCCAACCAGACGCACAGCGTGCAGTACTTCGAGCGCACGCTCGACGACTCGGCGAACCGGCGGCTGGCGATCCCCGAGGCGTTCCTCGCCACTGAGGCGCTCCTCATCCTCATGGAGAACGTCGCCTGCGGCCTCGAGGTGCACCCGGCGCGGATTCGCCGCCGCCTGGCCGACGAACTGCCTTTCATGGCCACGGAGGAACTGATCGTGCGCGCGGTGCGCGCCGGCGCCGACCGGCAGGCGGTGCACGAGGTGATTCGCGGGCACAGCATCGCCGCGGCGCGCGCGATGAAGGACGACGGCGGACCCAACGACATGCTGGAGCGACTGGCGGCCGATTCCGCGTACCCCGTGGCGATCGCCGATCTGCAGGACGCGCTTGATCCCGCCCGGTTCACCGGACGGTCGGCGCAGCAGGTGCGCGAGTTCCTCGACGAGGTGGTGCGTCCGCTGCTCGAGGCGGCCGGCGGCACCGAAGCGAGCCGCGAGGAGGTGCGGGTATGAGCCCGACGATGGTGGGCACCACCCACCTCCCGCTGCCGTGCATCCGGCGCGGCAAGGTGCGTGACGTGTACGCCGTAGGGGACGACCGCCTGCTGCTCGTGGCCAGCGACCGCGTCAGCGCGTTCGACGTGGTGATGCGCGAGCTCGTGCCGTACAAGGGAGCGGTGCTGACGCAACTCACCGCCTGGTGGCTGCGCCACTTCGAGAACGAAATCGCGCATCACATGATCGGCGTGGAGGCGGACGAGATTGTCGCGCTGTCCCCCGCCCTCTTCCCGTTCCTCCGCGAACTTCGCGGCCGCGCGATGCTCTGCACGCGCACCGAGGTCTTCCCGATCGAGTGCGTGATTCGCGGCTACATCAGCGGGTCGGCGTGGAAGGAATACCAGGCCTCCGGCACGCTCGCCGGCGAGGCGCTTCCCGCGGGCCTGCTGGAGAGCTCGCCGTTCCCCCGCCCCGTCTTTTCGCCCGCCACGAAGGCGGAGTCGGGGCATGACGAGAACATCACGGTGGAGCGGATGCGCGGTGTCGTGGGCGCGGCCGACGCCGCCACCCTCGAGGGGCTCGCGCGCCGCGTCTACGAGCGCGGCCGCGACATCGCCGCGACGCGCGGCATCATCATCGCCGACACCAAGTTCGAGTTCGGCCGCGCCCCCGACGGGCGGATCCTGCTCATCGACGAAGTCATGACCCCCGACAGCTCGCGCTTCTGGCCCGCCGACCAGTACAGGCCCGGCCGGTCGCAGCCGAGCTTCGACAAGCAGCCCCTGCGCGACTGGCTCGACGCCGAGCGGCGTGCCGGCCGCTGGGACGGCAACGCCCCGCCACCGACACTGCCCGAGTCCGTGGTGTCTGCCACGAGCGAGCGCTACCTCGCTGCATTCCGCCGGATCACCGGCATTCCCCTTGATACGAGCGTGCTGCAATGAGATTCGCGCGGGAAGGCCTGCCCTTCATGTGGGCCGCAGTCGTGATTGCGCTGTCCGTCGGCACCGCGGCGTATCGCTGGCCCAAACCGCTGCTGACGGCGGCCGCCGGCGTGTGCGTCCTGCTCGCGGTCTGGGTGGCGTACTTCTTCCGGGACCCGGAACGGCACGGCGAACGCGGCCCCGGCCTGGTCATCGCCCCGGCCGACGGCAAGGTGGTGCAGGTGGTGGAGGTAGACGAGCCCGCCTTCATGCACGGCCGCGCCATCCGGATCGCAATCTTCATGAACGTCTTCAGCGTGCACGTGAACCGGTACCCGGTGAGCGGGCGCGTCACGTACACGCACTACAACCCGGGCAAGTTCCTCAACGCCGCGGTGGACAAGGCCTCGCTCGAGAACGAGCAGTCCTCTGTTGGCATCGAGAGCGGCCCGCACCGGGTGCTCGTGCGCCAGATCGCCGGGCTCGTGGCGCGCCGCATCGTGACGTACAGCCGGCCGGGGGACCAAGCGGACCAGGGGGAGCGCTTCGGCATCATCCGGTTCGGCTCGCGCGTGGATGTCTACCTGCCGGCCGGCAGCATGCCCCGCGTGCGCGTCGGCGAGCACACGTCGGCCGGCACCACCGTCATCGCGGAGCTCCGCTGATGCGACGCCCCCGGCTTCCCCGCCCGTCGCTCGTGATGCTGCCCAACGGCTTCACGCTGGGCAGCCTGTTCTTCGGCATCTTTGCCATCGTCGCCGCCTCGCGCGGCGAACACGTGCGCGCCGGGTGGTACATCGTCACGGCCGGCTTCCTCGACATGTTCGACGGCCGCATTGCCCGCGCCACCAACACGGGCAGCCGGTTCGGCGAGGAGCTCGACTCGCTGGTGGACGCCATTTCCTTCGGCGTGGCGCCGGCGCTGATGATGTACTTCGCCGAACTCAACCGCACGGGGTGGGACTGGATCTTCGTCTGGCTGTTTGTCGCCTGTGCCGTGATGCGCCTCGCGCGCTTCAATGTCGAGCAGGCCGGGAAGTCCAAGGTCTTCTTCCAGGGACTCCCGAGCCCAGCGGCAGGTGGCACGCTCGCCACCTACTACTGGTTCTCCCAGACCGAACTCTACCAGCAGACGGCCATCGGCGACCTGCCGTGGCAGTCGATCCTGCGCTTCTTGATGGTCGCGCTGGCGTTCCTGATGATCAGCCCCGTGCCCTACCCGGCCTGGCCGCGCTTCTCGCTGCGCAATTGGTACGGGGCCTTCGGCGTGCTGGTCTTCGTCGCCGTGATCGTGGGCATGTTCTTCCTGCCGAAGGAGTTCTTCTTCCCGCTCGGTGTCCTCTACGTCGCGACGGGTATCGTCGTCGCCATCGTGCGCGGGCTGTTCGATATGCCGTCGCCATTCACGTCGGAGGAAGACGACGAGTATGAGGATGACGAAGGGCCGGCCGCGGCATTCGCCACCGCCCCGGCAGCAGACCGCCGTCCTGACGACCATCACCGCCGCCGCCGCCACCGCACCCGCCGGGATCGCGGCGGCCCCGACCAGGGCGCTCCCGAGGGCCCCACTCCGTGAAGTCATTCCGCGTCAGCGTCCACATCGTCCCCCGCAAGGGACTCCTCGATCCGCAGGGCAAGGCCGTCGCCGATGCCCTGCACACCCTCGGGTTCCAGGCGGTGAGCGAGGTTCACGTCGGCCGCCACCTCGTCATCGACACCGCCGCCACCGATGCGGCCGCCGCCGAGTTCGCGGTGCGCGACATGTGCGCTCGCCTGCTCGCCAATCCGGTGACGGAGGACTTCGAGATCGCCGGGGTGACCGCCACATGAAGTTCGGCATCGTCAGCTTTCCCGGCTCCAACTGCGACGACGATGCGGTCTTCGCCGCCACGGAAACGCTGGGCCAGCCCGCGGTGAAGCTCTGGCACAAGTCGCACGACCTCGAGGGGAGCGACGTCGTCATCCTGCCCGGCGGCTTCAGCTACGGCGACTACCTGCGCGCCGGCGCCATCGCCCGCTTCTCTCCCATCATGCGCGAGGTCGCGGCGCACGCCGAACGCGGCGCTCCGGTGATCGGCATCTGCAACGGGTTCCAGATCGCATGCGAGGCGGGGCTGCTCCCTGGGGCGCTGATGCGCAACGCGGGCCTCCAGTTCCTCTCGATGCCCGTCACCATTCGCGTGGAGCAGACGGGGACGCATTGGACCTCCCAGTGCCGCGAGGGACAGTGCCTGACGATGCCCATCGCGCACGGTGAGGGACGCTATACGGTGGACGCTGCGACGCTCGAGCGCGTCGAGGGCGAGGGACTGGTGGTTTTCCGCTATGTGGGCGCGAACGGCGAGGCCACCGACGCCGCCAACCCCAATGGATCGCTCGACAACATTGCCGGCGTGCGCAACACGGCGGGCAACGTCGTCGGGCTCATGCCGCACCCCGAGCGGGCGCTCGACCCCCTGCTCGGCTCCGCCGACGGACGCGTGCTGTTCGAGTCCGTCCTTGCCACCGTGCACGCCTGACCGGAGCTGCCATGCGACGCCTCTTCGTCCTCCTGTTCGCCGGCGCTCTGCCCCTCTCGGCCCAGGTGGTGATCGATCCCGGAATGCCGAAGGATCAGGTCGTGGCGCGCCTCGGCACACCCGCCATCGAGCGCACCACGGGGGACGCCACCTTCCTCTACTTCACGAATGGCTGCGAGCGCCGGTGCGGAATGAACGACCTCGTCGTGCTGGAGAAGGGAGTCGTCGTGGACGCGGTCTTTCGTTCCACGAAGCGCCGCTACAGCGGCACCAGCTCCTCGCCGCGCATGATCCCGCCCGCCGAAGCCATCAAGGCCAAGGCAACGCGTCCGGAGCAGAAGCCGGACGGACCCATCACCATCGAGCTCAAGGGCCGCAAGCCGGAGTCGGCCTCGCCATAATCCCGTTCGCGCCGTCGCCCGTTGCACGGTGCTCCTCCGAAGTACCGACCCCTCCACCGAATACTGCCATGGACGATTTCAAGCCGCCCCGCCCCGATGAGTTCAAGAAGTCCCGCAACGAAGACGAGTACTTCCTCAAGCTCGACGCCGAGTTGATCAAGGCACATCGCGCCCGGCTGGATGCCGAGCGGAAGCAGATCGAGTTGGAGCACCCGTGGAAATGCCCCAAGTGCCGCGGCTCGCTGAGGGAGACGACGATCCAGCACGTCAAGGTCGACGTCTGCGAGCAATGCAAGGGCGTGTGGCTCGACGCCGGCGAGTTCGAGATGATCGCGCATGTGCAGGAGTCGAAGGTAGGTACCTTCCTCGGCGACATCTTGCGAGGCCTGCGCCAGAAGTGACCGCGACTCCCCGACCCGGCGATCCCGCCATCACGCCGGCGCTGGTCGCCGAGCACGGACTGACCGCCGACGAATTCGAGCGCCTGCGCAGCATGCTCGGGCGCGAGCCGACGTTCACGGAACTCGGCATCATTTCGGCCCTCTGGAGCGAGCACTGCTCGTACAAGCACTCGCGTCCGGTGCTCAAGACGCTCCCGACCGAGGCGCCCTACGTGCTGCAGGGTCCCGGCGAGAACGCCGGTGTCATCAGCATCGGCGACGGACTGGCGGTTGCATTCAAGATCGAGTCCCATAATCATCCGTCGGCGGTGGAGCCCTATCAGGGCGCGGCGACGGGCGTCGGCGGCATCCTGCGCGACGTCTTCACCATGGGCGCCCGCCCCATCGCGATGCTCAACTCGCTGCGGTTCGGCTCGCTCGACACGCCGCGCGTGCGCTATCTCGTCGGTGGCGTCGTGAAGGGGATCGGCGACTACGGCAACTGCGTGGGCATCCCCACCGTGGCCGGCGACGTGATGTTTGATGCGGCGTACGAGGGGAACCCGCTCGTCAACGCGATGTGCGTCGGCCTGCTGCGCGAGGAGGACCTCATCCGCGCGAAAGCCGAAGGGGTCGGCAACCCGATCATCGCCGTCGGCGCCCGTACGGGACGCGACGGCATCCACGGCGCCTCATTCGCATCCGAGGACCTGAGCGAGGAGAACGAGGCCAAGCGCCCGCGCGTGCAGGTCGGCGATCCCTTCACTGAGAAGCTGCTGCTCGAGGCCTCGCTCGAACTCATCACGAGCGGCCATATCGTGGCCATCCAGGACATGGGCGCGGCCGGGCTCACCTCGTCCTCCGCGGAAATGGCCGAGCGCGGCGAGGTCGGCGTCACCATTGACACGCTTAAGGTGCCGCAGCGCGAGCAGGGCATGACACCCTACGAGATATTGCTCAGCGAGTCGCAGGAACGCATGCTCGTCGTCGCCAGGCAGGGACACGAGGATGCGGTCAAGAAGATCCTCGCCAAATGGGACCTGACCGCCGAAGTGATCGGCGAGGTGATCGCCGAGCCCGTCTATCGCGTGACCGAGGGCGATCACGTCGTCGCCGAGTTCCCCGGCGTGCGGCTGGTGACCGACTGTCCCCAGTACCATCCCGAAGCCCGCGAGGCGCCCGAGGCCGCGGTGCGCCGCGCACAGGACGTGCACGCGGTTGCCGAGAAACCGGAGGAGGCCGATCCGGCGTGGACGCTGGAGCGGCTGCTCGAGTGCCCGACCATCGCGAGCAAGCGATGGATCACCACGCAGTACGATTCGACGGTGCGCACGAACACCGTGCTGGGCCCCGGCGACGGCGACGCGGCCGTGATCCGCATTCGCGGCACGAGCAAGGCGATTGCGCTGAAGACCGACTGCAACGGCCGGTACGTGTTCCTCGACCCGCGGGTCGGCGGGCGCATCGCGGTCGCCGAGGCCGCGCGCAACGTGGCGTGCGTGGGCGCGCGCCCGATGGCGATCACCAACTGCCTCAACTTCGGCAATCCGAAGAAGCCGGACGTCTTCTTCCAGTTCCGCGAGGCGGTCTTCGGCATGGGTGACGCGTGCCGTGCGCTGGGCACCCCGGTGACCGGCGGCAACGTGTCGCTGTACAACGAGAACCCGCAGGGCGCCGTCTATCCTACTCCGGTCATCGGCATGGTCGGCCTCATCGACGACGTGCGGCACGTCACGCGCGCGCCGTTCGCCGCCGAGGGGCATACGATCGTGCTGCTGGGCGACAACACGGCGGAACTGGGCGGCAGCGAGTACCTGGCGTGGATTCACGGGGTCGTAGCGGGTGCACCGCCGGCCTGCGACCTCGACGGGGAGAAGCGCCTCATCGACGCCCTGCTCGCCGCCATCGGCGGCGGTCACGTGGCGTCAGCGCACGACTGCTCCGAGGGGGGATTGGCCGTGGCGCTCGCCGAGTGCTGCATGGCCCGCGAGGCCAGGCCGCTCGGAGCACAGGTGGATCTCTCCGCGTGGTCCGCGCTGCCGCTGCGCGCGCTGCTCTTTGGTGAAGCCCAGGGACGCGTGGTGCTCTCCACCACCCGTGCCGCCCTCGTGCTCGAGATCGCGAAGCGACACGGCGTGCCCGCGGCGATCATCGGCACGGTCCGCAGCGCCAGTGCCGGCCTGGTGATCACGGTGGGCTCGCGCGTCCTCCGCGCCGAGACGGCCAGGCTGTCCCGCGCGTTCCACGAGGCGCTGCCGCGCGCCATGCAGCGCGCCGCCGCCGAGGCGGTGGACCGTGATCCCGCCCTGGCCGGAGGAACGCGCTGATGTGCGGCATCTTCGGCATCCGGGGTTGCGAGGACGCGGCCCGCGTGACACACCTCGGCCTGTACTCCCTCCAGCATCGGGGGCAGGAATCCGCCGGCATCGTCGCCGTTGAAGCGGACGGCACGGCGCAGTCGGTGCGGAAGATGGGCCTCGTGTCCGACGGATTCGAGGAGGAGCGCATCGCGCTGCTGCGGGGCGCCACGGCCATCGGTCACACGCGCTACTCGACGGCGGGCGCCAGCACCATCGACAACGCCCAACCGGTTTTCGTGCGCTTCCGCGGCGGCCATATCGCGCTGGCGCACAACGGCAATCTCACCAACGCGGTGGAACTGCGCGGTGAGCTCGAGGCAGAAGGGTCGATCTTCGCGTCCACCATGGACAGCGAGGTCATTGTTCACCGCATCGCCCGGTCGCGCGCGCTGAAACCCGAGGACCAGTTGGCCGAGGCGCTGTCCGGCGTCGAGGGGGCGTATTCCCTCGTGGTCGTCATCGGCACCACGCTCCTCGCTGCGCGCGACCCGCATGGCTGGCGTCCATTGGCGATGGGCCGCCTGGGTGACGCCTGGGTGTTTGCATCGGAGACCTGCGCCCTCGACATCGTGGGCGCGACGTACGTCCGCGACGTTGCGGCAGGAGAGATCGTGGCGGTGGATGCGCACGGCATGCGCTCATTGCCCGGCCCTGCCTCGACGATACTCCATCGCTGTGTGTTCGAGTATATCTACTTCGCGCGGCCGGACAGCCGGGTCTTTGGCGGTTCGGTGGACCGGGCGCGCCGCGCCCTCGGCCGGCAGCTGGCGACGGAGCAGCCCGCCCCGGGCGCTGAGATCGTCTTCGCCGTCCCGGATTCGTCCAATGCCGCGGCCCTCGGCTACGCCGAGGGATCCGGGCTCCAGCTCGAGCACGCGCTCATCCGCAACCACTACGTGGGGCGCACCTTCATCCAGCCCACACAGGCCGGGCGCGACGCCAAGGTCAAGGTGAAGTACAACGCGGTGCGCGAGGTGCTCGAGGGACGCAGCGTGGTCATGGTGGACGACTCGATCGTACGCGGCACCACGACACGCGGGCTCGTCGCCCTGCTCCGCGGCGCGGGGGCGCGCGAGGTGCACATGCGCGTCTCGTCGCCGCCGATCACGGGGCCGTGCTATTACGGCATCGACACGCCGGAGCGCGAACAGTTGATTGCGGCCAGGATGTCGATTGAAGAGGTCGGCCGCGCGATTGGCGTGGACTCGCTCGGCTACCTGTCACTCGACGGCATGCTCGCCGCCGTCCCCGATGGACCAGGTGGCTTCTGCCACGCCTGCTTTTCAGGGCAGTACCCCACACAGCCCCCCGTGGACATCAAGCGGTACCGGGCCGGCGGATAGCCCGCCCGGGCCGACCTTCAGTGAGGCGCTGCACCGTGACACAAAAGGTCTTCTTCTTCGGCGACGGCCGCGCGGAAGGGACGCGCGAGTGGAAGGACGTGCTCGGCGGCAAGGGTGCAAACCTCGCCGAAATGACGAACATCGGGATCCCGGTGCCTCCGGGATTCACGATTTCGTGCCCGATGTGTGACGCGTTTCTCAGGGATGGCAAGGCGCCCGACGGCCTGCGCGAGGAAGTCGAACGGGCCATCGAGCGGCTCGAGCACGCGAGCGGGCGTCGGTTCGGCGATCCGTCCAATCCCCTGCTCGTCTCGGTGCGCAGCGGCGCACGCGTCTCGATGCCGGGGATGATGGAGACAATCCTCAATCTCGGCCTCAACGACGAGACCGTGGAGGGACTCGCCGCCCAGAGCGGCAACCCGCGGTTTGCGTGGGACTCCTACCGCCGCTTTCTCCAGATGTATGGCGACGTCGTGCTCAACGCGCCGAGCCACCATTTCGAGGCGTTGCTGGCCGCGAAGCGGATGGTGGCGGGCGTCGAAACCGATGCCGAGGTCCCCGTCGAGCTGCTCCAGGCGCTGATCATCGAGTACAAGGCGCTCGTGCGCTCGCACGTCGGGCAGACCTTTCCGCGGGATCCGCGCGAGCAGCTCTGGGGGGCCATCGAGGCGGTCTGGCGTTCGTGGATGATCAAGCGCGCGGTGGATTACCGGCGCCAGTACTGCATCCCCGAGTCGCCCGGCACCGCGGTCAACATCGTCTCGATGGTGTTCGGCAACCTCGGCGCCGATTCGGGAACCGGCGTGGCATTCACCCGCGATCCGTCCACGGGGGCGAAGCGCTTCTACGGCGAGTTCCTGGTCAACGCGCAGGGCGAGGACGTCGTGGCGGGCATTCGCACGCCGCTCCCGATCGACCAGATGGCAGGGCTGATGCCCGGTCCCTACGCCGAGCTCATGCGCGTGCAGGAGACGCTCGAACGGCACTTCCACGACATGCAGGACCTCGAGTTTACCGTCGAACGCGGCAAGCTGTACCTGCTGCAGACGCGCACCGGCAAGCGCACCGTGGGCGCCTCCGTGCGCATCGCCCGCGACATGGTCGCCGAGGGTCTCATCACGCAGGTGGAGGCGGTGCGCCGCGTTCAGCCGATGCAGCTCGACCAGCTGCTGCACCCGGTGATCGACAGCGGCGGCCACTCCCCGCTGGCCACCGGCCTGCCGGCCAGTCCCGGCGCCGCGAGTGGCATGGCCGTCTTCGACGCCGACGTCGCCGAGGCGCGCGGTCGCAAGGGCGAGAAGGTCATCCTCGTGCGCGACGAGACCACGCCGGACGACTTCCACGGCATTCTCGCCGCGCGCGCGGTCCTCACGGCCCGCGGCGGCATGACCAGCCACGCCGCCGTCGTGGCCCGCGGCATGGGCAAGTGCGCGGTGGTGGGCTGCACGGCCGTGAAGGTGGACGCCAACCACCGCACCTTCACGGTCGGCGACACCACGGTGAAGGAGGGCGAATGGGTGACGCTCGACGGCGCGACGGGACACATCTACGTGGGGGACATTCCCACGCAGCCCAGCGAAGTCATGCGCGTCATGCTCGGCGAGCAGCCGCCTGATGACGCGCCCGTGTACCAGGCCTACAACGAGATTCTCAGCTGGGCCGACGGAGCGCGTCGCCTCAGGGTGCGCGCCAACGCCGATACTCCGCATGACGCACGGCAGGCTCGCCGGTTCGGCGCCGAGGGCATCGGGCTCTGCCGCACCGAGCACATGTTCTTCGAGGGCGACCGGATCACCTCGATGCGCGAGATGATCTGCGCGCACGACGAGGCCGGACGCCGCCGCGCGCTGGCGAAGCTGCTCCCCATGCAGCGCGCCGACTTCGAGGGGATCTTCGAGGCGATGGACGGCCTGCCCGTCACCATCCGCCTGCTCGACCCGCCGCTGCACGAGTTCCTCCCGCACGGCGGCGAAGAGGCCAAGCTGCTCGCGCGCACCCTTGGCGTCACGCGGCAGGAGTTGACGCGCGTCATCGAGTCGCTCCGCGAGACCAACCCGATGTTGGGCCATCGCGGCTGCCGGCTGGGGATCACGTACCCGGAGATCACCGAGATGCAGGCGCGGGCGATCTTCGAGGCCGCGGCGCACGTGACCCAGCGAGGGGTGAAGGTGTTGCCCGAGGTGATGGTGCCACTCGTGGCCATAGACCGTGAGTTCATCAACCAGCGCGCGATCATCGACCGCGTGGCGGCCGAGGTGGCGCAGGAGACCGGCGTGGACGTGCCGTTCATCGCGGGCACGATGATCGAGCTCCCGCGGGCCGCCCTCACGGCGGGCGAGATCGCGCGAGCAGGCGCACAGTTCTTCTCCTTCGGCACCAACGACCTGACGCAGACGACCCTGGGCCTCAGCCGCGACGACGCCGGGCGGTTCGTTCCGTTCTACGTCGAGCGCGGCGTCTTCACGGACGATCCGTTCCAGGTGCTCGATGTGGTCGGGGTCGGCAAGCTCATCTCGCTCGCGGTGCACGACGGTCGTGCGGCGCGCGCGGGGCTCAAGGTCGGCATCTGCGGCGAACACGGCGGCGAACCGCGCTCCATCGCGTTCTGCCACGCGGAAGGACTCGACTACGTGAGTTGCTCGCCCTTCCGGGTGCCCATCGCGCGGCTCGCCGCGGCGCACGCGGCGCTCGAGTAGCGGTGTCTGCAGGCCGCCCGGCGCGCTCAGCAGGGTTGAGCGCGCCGGGCTTCTCGTTGCCGGGCACCGCCGCTGCCCTCGTCGCCTAGCTCGCGAGAGACTTGCTCAGCACGCGGGCGAGCGCGTCCGCCATTGGCGCAACGGCCGCTTCGTCGAAGTCCCCCATCAGCGCCGTCTGCATCCACTGGCGCACGCGCAGGTAGCTGCTCTCCCAGCTGACCGCATAGCCGGCGTGCAGCATGCGCGCCGCCAGGTTGGCCGTGTCGAGCGCCGATCCCGCCTGCCACGTCGCTACCGACGGCGAGGCGTCGGGGCCCGTGACGAGTGGCTCGTGCCCGCTGGCCGCGAGCCGCTCGCGCAGCGTACGGTCAGCGCGCGCGATTGCCGCATACCGCGCCGGCCAGTCCGTCGTGGCAATCGCCGTGGCCAGGGCCCCCACGAGCATCGACGACTGCGTGTACGGTACGCCGGTCCCTTCGAGATAGCGCGACAGGTCCAGGTACCGGGGCAACGACCCGTCCCCCGGAGCGGGGGCTCCGGCACAACAGACGACGGACAGTCCGGCTACCGCGCCCAAGGCCTTGCCGCTCACCGTCGTGGCGAATTCCACGTCGTCCAGCGACATCGGCACCGTGCCGACGCTCGACGCGGCGTCGAGCGCGAGGCGCGCTCCCGTCGCCACGGCGGCCGCCCGCAACTCGTCGAGGCCGTTGAGCATGCCGGTGCTGGTCTCGTGGTGCACGGCCCATATCCAGCCGGCATGCACGCGGCGCGCCGCCTTCGCCACGCGCTCCATGGGCAGCGGGCACCCCCACGGCACCCGCAGGGCCTCGTGATCGATGCCGTGCCGGCGGGCATGGTCAATCAGCCGCTCGCCGAACTCGCCGTTCGAGCAGACGACGGCGGGCGCGCCGTCGCGCGCGATCTGCGCCGCGACCGCGTCGTTGGCCAGCGTTCCCGAGCCGGAGAAGACGGCCACGTGCCGCGCGTCGATCAGGGCGGCCAGCGTGCGGCGAATCAACGCCAGGTCCTCCGCGAATTCCGGTGAGCGGTGCGAACGCAGCGGCTCCTCGATGCGCCGTCGCACCGCGGCCGACAGCGGCACGGGCCCCGTCAGGAACGTCGCCGGCGCGGCGGTCCGATCGTTCGTCAGGCCCAGGATCGAGCCCGCCTGGCTCACGGCGGACTCGCGCGTCAGGTACATCGGCTGAAAGGCCGCATCCACCGTTCCCACGAGCGGGCCAAACGGCACGAATCCCATGTGCGTGTAGAGCTTCAACTGCCGCGTGGTGGCCGAGATGACGGCGGTGTCGAGCCCGCGCGCCTCGCACTCCTCGACGACGCGCATCAGCAGGGCGCGCAGCACGACGCCATGGCGATACCCGGGGTCGACGGCCAGCAAGCGGATCTCGCAGAGTTTCCGCCCCCGCGGCAGGTAGCTGTCCACATCGGGCAGCTTGGCGTCAATTGAGAACGGTCGCTGGTCGCGCAGCGCGAGCATGCCGGCCAGCGTGTCGTTCTCGCGCGCGATGATGAACGTGGACTCGTCCTCGAACCGGTCCACGAGCCGACCGTCGGGGCGCGGGGCGTACTGCGGGATCTCGCCGGCGAACGTCTGGTGGTTGAGCCGGCGGATATCGTCGAAATCTCCGGCGGTGGCGAGCCGTACGGTCAGTGCGGCACTCGAATCGCGCATCCGTCCTCAGGGTGATGGAGCGTTGGAGGCACGATGCGGCGCCATCCTGCCTCCCCGGCATTCGTCACGACACGCCGTATCACGTGCGTGCAGCGAGGGCACACCGGTGCGGCACGATGCCGCCGGCCGCGGCCGCTGTCAAGCCGCCTCCACAGTCGCCTCCACAGTCGCCTCCACAGTCGCCGCCGCACCAGTCGCCGCCGCACCAGTCGCCGCCGCACCAGTCGCCGCCGCACCGGCGCACGTCGCATCGACGCACGTCGCAGCAACCGGGAAGGCACCGCGCCTCTGGGCGCGTTATCTTTATCGACGATTCCCACATCACGTTCTGGAGACCCCTTCCTATGGATCGCAAGGCAGAAGCGCAGTGGTTCGGCGACCTCAAGTCCGGGCACGGCACGATGGCGGTTGGCAGCGGCGCGTTCAGCGGTCCGTTCTCCTTCATCAGCCGGTTCGAAGGCAGCACGGACACCAACCCCGAGGAACTTCTTGGCGCCGCGCACGCGGCCTGCTTCTCGATGGCACTCTCCAATACGCTCGCCCAGCGCGGCAAGCCCGTTACCCGCGTGAAGACGACGGCCGTGGTGACCGCTGACAAGGGCGCGACCGGCTTTGCGATCACGAAGATCGCGCTGACGACGCGCGGCGTTGTGCCGGGCCTCAGCGCCGAGGAGTTCAAGGCGGTCGCCGAGGAGACGAAGACCGGCTGCATCGTGTCACGCGCGCTGGCGGCCGTGCCGATGACGCTCGACGCGGAGCTGGCCGGGTAGCCTGCCTGCATCTCACCGCCGGCTCGGCGCAGCGTCGGGCCGGCGGGATCGTGATCTGACCTTGACCGTCACCCCAGAACGGGAGCCCGCGTGCAGTTCGAGATCATCGCCCTCAACCTGCTGTATGCCGTTGCCGGCGTCGTGCTCATGTTCCTGAGTTACCGGCTGATTGACCGGCTGACGCCGGAGGTCGACTTCCCGGCGGAGTTGAGCAAGGGCAACGTCGCGGTCGCGATCTTTGTCGCCTCGATCTTCATCTCGATCGCGCTCATCATCGGCAACGCGCTGAACTAGGGCCGTGCGCCGTCTCCGTGCATCCTGCGCAGGCGCGGCGCGCACCGTTGCCTGGCGCGCATTCGTGCGGCGCGTCACTGCGCGGCGCGTCACTGCGCGGCGCGTCACTGCGTGGCGCGCCATGGCGCGGCGTAGCACGCTGTGGCTCGCGGCCGCGTCCCTCGCGTCGCCGGCCCTCCTTCCCGCCTTGCACGGCCAGGACACGACCCGTGCTGCGACCAGGCGACTGGCGTTGCGCAACGCCAGTCGGTACGACGAGACTTTTCGTCGCTACAGCAAGCGGTACTTTGGCCCCGGCTTCGACTGGCGGCTGTTCAAGGCGCAGGGGATGGCCGAGAGCGGCCTTGATCCCGAGGCGACAAGCTACGTGGGCGCGCGCGGCATCATGCAGTTGATGCCCGCGACGTACCAGGCTATCAGCTCCAGGCGACCCGATTTCGGCGCGATCAACGACCCCGAATGGAACATCGCGGCCGGCATCATGCATGATCGGTACCTCTGGAAGCTGTGGTCGAAGTCCATCAGCGAGCGAGAGCGCCCCGCCTTCATGTTCGGGAGCTACAACGCCGGCGAGGGCACCATCAGGCGGGCGCGCGCGACGGCCAAGGGGGTGGTGGGAAGCGACGAGCAGTGGGCGCACATCGAACAGGTGGCCCCCACGGTGCCACGCTGGCGCTACCGCGAGACGCTCGGCTACGTGCGCAAGATCGACCGCTACTACGCCGACATCAAGAAGCCGCGCTGAGCGGGACCGCACGGTCGCCGGCGGAAGCGCCGTACCGACAACGCACGGCACAGCCGGCAAATGGGCCGCGCGCATCGCGCGGCCCATCTGTCGTCATGGAGGCGGAGGGAGTCGAACCCTCGTCTTGCACAGGATCATCCACAGCGTCTACGTGCGTAGCTCACCGATTGATGTTTCCGGCGGCTGGGTGGTGAGCGCCCGACCGACGGATGAGCCCTCGAGAGTTTCGCGCGGCCGCCGAGGACGTACGGCCACGCTATCCCGGATTTGCGATACCCGGCAGCCCGCCCCGGGAGGGCTGACCATCGGGCACTGCTGGGGTAAAGCCTAAGCTTTACGCAGCAAGAGCGAAGTTGTTGTTCGCAGGTAACGTTTCCCAGGCGGTTTTACGAGGAACCCGAGAACCTCGGCACGCAGCCATGAAGCCACCTACACAATCGAAACCAGGTCGCCCCCTGAACTGACATCTAAATATAGCAGGATACGCACCGATTGACGATATGGACTCAGGATCGCGATTCAGGACAACGACTTAGGACCACGACGGACGATTGACATCCGCAGAATCGCAAGTCGTAATCCTCCGTCGATGTCTGGAGTCGCAATCCTGAGTCCATATCCTCAATCGGCCGTTCACCCAACAACCCGATTCCGCCCCCGATGCTTCGCCGCGTACAGATTCTCGTCGGCCCGCTTGAACAGCCCGCCCTTCGCGTCGTCGCCGGCCCGGTAGATCGCCACCCCCATGCTCACCGTCACGCGGATCGCGACGCCGGCGTGCGGCACCATCGTGGCTTCGACGCGCTGCCGGAGGCGCTCCGCGAGCTCCATGGCGCCTTCGTACGACGTCTGCGGCAGGATGAGCGCCAATTCCTCGCCGCCGAGCCGGGCGCAGATGTCCACGGTGCGCACGCCGTCGCGCAGCACCGCCGACACCTGCTGCAGCACCGCATCGCCCGCGTCATGCCCGTACGTGTCGTTCACCTTCTTGAAGTAGTCGAGGTCGCAGATCACGAGTGCGCAGGACCCGCCGAACCGATCCGTCTCATGGAGCACGCGCTCCATCTGTTCATCGAAGTGGCGCCGGTTCCAGAGTCCCGTCAACGCGTCCGTGCGCGAGCGCCGGCTCGTCTCGGCGAGCTCCCACGACGCCTCCAGTGCGTTCACCGCGAGCGCCGACAGCACGCTGCCGTTGCGAATCTCAAGCGCCCGCAACACGCCCGGGCGTGACGCGCCCACTACCAACGCGCCCATGGCGGCGCTCCCGCGCATCATCGGCAGCACCGCCATCGACCCCGCCACGACGCCGCCATCGTCGTCGCGCAGCAAGCCGCCGCGCTCCGCGAGGAAGCGGGCGTCCTCCCAGAATGATGCGCTCCCCTCGAGACAGGCGGTCCCCGCCACCGATCCCGGCGTGACCACGCCATCGCGCATCGCCCGCGGCGCCTGCTCGCTGAACGCCGCCACGCGCCCCGCGCGCTGCGCAGCGTCCCACCGCAGCAGGATCGCGAACTCGCCCCCGGTCACTTCCACGGCGTAGTCGCACAGCGAGCGCTCGAGCGCGTCGGGCTCGTGCGCGCGCTGCAGGTCGCGCGCGATGCGCAAGAGGGCGCGCGTGAAGCGGCTCTGGCGCGCCACCTCGTTGCGCGCCGCGAACAGGCTCGCCAGTCGCCCCACCTGCGCCGCGTGCCGCGGCAGCCAGTCTCGCAGCGCATCGCGTGCGGTCGCGAACCGGTCGGCCGCCGCGAGCACGATGGCCCCCGCCGGTTCGCCGGAGGCGAACCGCACGGGGCAGATGGCGATGCGCGGCTCGCCGTCTCGCCGCTCGAACCCCACCATCTGCTCCGCGGCTGACCAGGCGACGAGCGCGCGTTCCGGCACTGTTCCCCACGTCGCAGCAGCCGGGGGCGGCCCATCGCCTGACCAGGCCGCGATTTCCAACACGGCGCCGTCGCCACCGGCATGCCGCCACAAGGTCACTTCCACCGCGCCATGCTGCCGCATGACGTCGACGAGGTACGGGCGCAGTTCCTCCGCCAGTTCACGGGCGTCGCGCTCCGCCCGTCCGGCGAGGTCCTCGCCGCGCAGTACCTGCGCCGGGCTGAGCGAGGGCCGCGCCGGCGCCGCGGGAGCAGGAGCGAGCTCGGACGGCAAATCCGCCGTTCGACGGCGCGCACCGAACCAGTAGCCAGCGATCACGCCGGCCGCGACAAGTGCCAGCGCCAGCGCGCCGCTCACGCGCTACGCGCCGAGTTCGAGAATGCGCGAAGCGGCAACCGCCGCCCCAAAGCCGTTGTCAATGTTGCAGACCACCACGCCGGCCGCGCAGGAGTTGAGCATCGTGAGCAGCGCCGAGAGGCCGCGAAAGCTCGCCCCGTATCCGACGCTCGTCGGCACCGCGATCACCGGCACGCGCACCATCCCGCCCACCACCGACGGGAGCGCGCCATCCATGCCGGCCACCACCACCACCACACGCGCGGCGCGCAGCGTCTCCTGCTGCGCCAGCACGCGATGAATGCCCGCCACCCCGACATCCGCCACGCGACGCGACGCGTGCCCGAACGCGCGCAGCGCCACGATGCACTCCTGCGCCACCGGCAGGTCGCCTGTTCCCGCGGTTACGATCAGCGCTCCCGATTCGGCGGGCACCGCGGCGTTGGCGCGACGCAGCAGCACCGTGCGCCCCAACTCGTCGGATTCGGCGGCGGGATAGGCTGCGCACAGGACCGCCCTCATCTCGCCATCCGCTCGCGTCACGAGAAAGCCATCGCCATGGGCGGCGAGGCGCTCGCAGATCTGCAGCGCCTGCTCCGGTGTCTTCCCCTCCCCGAACACCACTTCCGGATAGCCCTGACGCAGCGCCCGGTGGTGATCGATCTGCGCGAAACTCAGGTCCTCCACCGGCGCCGCATCGAGCTGGGCCAGCGCATCATCCACCGTGCGACGACCAGCTGCCACCTCGCCGAGCAAAACCCGCACGCGGTCGCGCATCATGCAGCCGGCTGTGCCGCGTTTGGCGACTCTTCCATGCCCGTGCCTGTGCCTGTGCCTGTGCCTGTGCCTGTGCCCGCAGTCTCGCGCATCCAGTCGCTGGCGAGATAGTCGCGGAAGATCCCTTCCACCTCGTCGAACGACCGCACCGCATGCAACTGCTTGCGCAGCGAGGCCGAGTTTGGCAGCCCGCGCACGTACCAGCCGAGATGCTTGCGGAACTCGAGGGCCGCGCCAATCGGATCGTGTTCGAACTCCTGCACCATGCGCGCGTGCTCCAGCGCGGCCTCGAACCGCCCGGCCACGTCCGGCGCGGCCGGCACGGGCGTGCCGTCGATCAGCGCGCGCGCCTCGCGGAAGATCCACGGCTGGCCAAAAGCGCCCCGGCCGATCATGACGCCGGCGCAGCGCGTGTGCCGCCACATGCGCAGCGCATCGGCCGACGTCTTGATGTCGCCGTTGCCAAGCACCGGAATCTCGAGCGCCTCCACAACACGCGCGATCTCGTCCCAGTTCGCCGCGCCCGAGTACATCTGCGTGCGGCTGCGCGCGTGCAGGGCCAGCATCCGGGCGCCGGCGTCCTGGCAGCGGAGCGCGATCCCCACGGGGTCGCGCAGGTCCTCGTTCCATCCGCTTCGGATCTTCACGGTCACGGGCAGGTGCGTCGCTCCCGCCACGGTGCGAATGATCGACTGCACCAGGTCGAGGTCGCGCAGGCATCCCGAGCCACCATTGCGCCGGACCACCTTCTTGACCGGACAGCCGAAGTTGATGTCGATGTAGTCGGGCTGGAACAGCTCCGTCACCAGCCGGGAGGCATCGGCCATGGCGTCCGGCTCGGCGCCGAAGATCTGCACGCCGATCGGCCGTTCATCGGCCCCGAACGCCAGCTTCCCCAGGGTGGCCTGGTTCTCCCGCCGGATTCCCTCGGCCGACAGGAATTCCGTCACCACGACGTCCGCGCCAAAGCGGCGGCAGAGGCGCCGGAATGGGGACTCCGACACTCCCGCCATCGGCGCCAGGAAGACAGGGACGTCCGAAGATACCTGAAAGGGAAAACGGAGCATCCTGATCAACTTAATTGGAAGCTCAAGTCCGTGCAACAACACGATTTGACTTCACTTGCACCGGAGGTTAGCTTCGCCTCATTACAGACGATTTCTGCGCCTCCGGGGCCCCGCATGGAACTGCGTGAATTCTTTTCCGAAGATGCCGTCCAGCTCAACCTGGCCGGCACCACCAAGGACGACGTTCTCAAGGAACTGATCGGCCTGCTCGCGCTGGATGAGAAAAACGAGCAGATGCTGTTCAAGATGTTGAAACGTCGGGAGAACCTTGGCTCTACGGGCATCGGGCGCGGCATCGCCATCCCGCATTGCCGGTCGCTCGTCGTCAGCAAGCTGCGCGTCGCCTTCGGCCGCAAGAAGGCAGGGCTCGACTTCAAGGCGATGGACGGCCAGCCGGTGCACTTCTTCTTCCTCATTGTCGCGCCGCCGCTCGAGGTGTCCAACCAGTACCTGCCGGTACTCGGGAAGATCGCCCAGTTCTCCAAGGAGCCCGACCTGCCCGACCGGCTGCTCGCGCTCGACGAGGCCGCGCAGTTCATGAAGCTGCTCGAGGAGAAGGGCATCTAGCGCCGCTCGTTCCGCATTCAGGACGGGACGGTCTGGTGCTCCACCATCACCCGCGCGATGTCGAGACGCAGACGGCGCTGGACCCGCCACGATTGAAGCAGCGCCGCCACGACGAGGCCAAGAGTCAGCCCCCACCAGATGCCGGGACCGGCCATTCGCGTGCGGAAACCGAGCACCGCGGCGAGCGGCACGCCCACGCCAGCGATGATGACCAGCGACGCCGCCCGCATGGTCACTCCCACTCAATCGTGGCAGGCGGCTTGGAACTGATGTCGTAGACGACGCGGTTCACGCCCGGCACTTCATTGATGATCCGGCTGGACATTCGGCCAAGCACGTCGGACGGAAACGCAAACCAGTCGGCGGTCATGCCGTCGGTGCTGGTGACCGCGCGCAGGGCGATCACGTGCTCGTACGTGCGCCCATCGCCCATCACGCCCACCGAGCGCACGGGCAGGAAGACGGCGAACGCCTGCCAGATGGTGTCGTACAGGCCGGCGGCGCGGATTTCCTCAAGGTAGATGGCGTCGGCCTGCCGCAGCGTGTCGAGGCTCGGCTGGTCCACGGCGCCCAGCACGCGAATCGCCAGCCCCGGTCCGGGGAACGGATGCCGGCCCACCATCTCCTCGGGCAGGCCGAGTTCGCGGCCGACGTTGCGCACCTCGTCCTTGAAGAGCTCGCGCAGCGGCTCGATGAGCGTGAACACCATGTCGGGCTTCAGTCCGCCCACATTGTGGTGCGTCTTGATCGTCGCGCTCGGGCCGCCCTTGGCGCTCACCGATTCGATGACGTCGGGATACAGCGTCCCCTGCACCAGGAATGCCGCGCCCTTCCCCGCTTCGGCGGCGGCGTCCTCGAACACGTCGATGAAGGTGTGCCCGATGATCTTGCGCTTCCGCTCGGGCTCCTCGACACCGGCGAGCGCCGTCAGGAAGCGCTCCTCGGCCCGCACGGTGATGAGCTTGATGCCCAGGTGGCGGCCCATGAGGCGCTCCACCTGTTCGCGCTCGTGCAGCCGCAGCAGTCCCGTGTCCACGAAGATGCAGGTGAGTTGGTCGCCGATCGCGCGGTGCACCAGCGCCGCCGCCACCGAGGAGTCCACGCCGCCGGAGAGTCCGCAGATCACGTGCTGGTCGCCGACGAGCGCGCGGATCTTCGCGACCTCGATATCGATGAAATGCCCCGGCGTCCAGTCGGGCGTACAGCCGCACACGCCGAAGAGGAAGTTCTGGATGATTTCCGCGCCGCGCACCGTGTGCGCCACTTCCGAGTGGAACTGCACCGCGTGCACCGGCTTGCGTTCATGACGAAAGCCGGCGATCACCCGGTCGCTGCGCGCCGTGACGACATAGCCGGGCGGCGCCGCCTCCACGTGGTCGCCGTGGCTCATCCAGACGGTCGTCTTCTCGGCGGCGGCGAAGCCGCCGAAGAGCCCGGCCGGCTCGACCACCTGCACCTCGGCGCGCCCGTACTCGCGGCCGCCACCGGCGACGACTTCCCCGCCCTCGGCGTGCGCGATCCACTGCATCCCATAGCAGACCCCGAGCAGCGGCGCGACGTCCAGGATCCCCGGCTCGAAGGTGGGCGCCCCCTCGTCGGTGACCGAACTTGGCCCGCCCGAGAGGATGATGCCCGCAGGATTCCATTCACGTATCCACGCCAGCGAGCGCGTGGGCGGGTGGATCTCGCAGTACACGTGCGCCTCGCGCACGCGGCGGGCGATCAATTGGGTGAACTGCGATCCGCAATCGAGGATCAGGATGCGCTTCACTAGTGCTTCCATTCCGGGCCGTCGAGCTTCACGAACTCGACGTGTTTCGAGTCGAGGTCGATGATCGCCGCGCACGGCGCGCCGTACACCCAGCCGCAGGCCTCGCCGGGATTCACGATGAGCGTCTCGCCGCGCGTCTTCATCTCCTGCTTGTGCTCGTGCCCATGCACGACCAGGGTGTGCGACGCCATCGACCGCTCCGACACGTCGGCGAGGTCGTGCACCAGCAGGATCTTGTGCTCGTTGATCTGCGTCGAGTGCGGCGCCTCGAACAGCTCGCAGGCGAGCGCCTGCGCGGCCGTGGCCCGCAACCCCTCGCGGTCGCCGTCGTTGCGTCCGAACACGCCCACCATCGGCGCGGCGTAGTCCAGGAACGGCTGCAGCGCGAAGGGCGAGCAGTAATCCCCCGCATGCAGCAGCATCTCCACGCCGCGCGCCTGGAACTCCCGCAGCAGCGCCGAGATGGCCGGCACGCGATCGTGCGTGTCGCTGATGAGACCAATGCGCATCACCCCTCCGTCCATTCAAGGGTCGCGGCTTCGAGCCGGACCAGGTCATCCAGCGTCTCGCGGCGCGTGATCACCGCCCACCGCGCTCCATCCACCAGCACCTCGGGGGACCGTGGACGCGTGTTGTACGTCAGCGCCATGACGTAACCGTACGCCCCCGTGGTGCGAACCGCCAGCAAATCGCCCGGCGCCGCGTCGTCCATCACGCGGTCGCGCGCGAGGAAATCGCCGGTTTCGCAGATGGGGCCCACCACATCCACCGTGCTCGTGCCGCCGCGCGGCCGCACTGCCTCTATGGCGTGATACGCGTCGTAATGCGACGGGCGCAGCAGTTCCGACATCCCCGCGTCGCAGATGAGAAAGTCGGTGCCGCCACTCGGCTTGCGGTACAGCACGCGAGTCAGCAGCGACCCGGACTCGGCCACCACGAAGCGCCCCGGCTCGACGATGAGTTCGAGGCCGAGCGACGCCGCCACGGGAACGACAATCGCCGCGAAGCGGGCGAGGTCGGGCGGCTCCTCAGCGTCGTAGCGCGCGGGGAGCCCTCCGCCGACGTCGAAGAACCGGAGGGACGCCCCTTGCCGCTGCAGGTCGCGCGCGAGCTGTGCCAACCTCGCCACCCCATCCTCGTACGGCTCCAGCGAGGTCAGCTGTGACCCGACGTGCATGTCGAGGCCGGCCAGCTCCACATGCGGCGACGCCAGCGCACGCGCGGCCACGGCCGGCACATCACCCCAGGGAATCCCGAACTTGTGCCCGCGCGATCCGGTGGCGATGAACTCGTGCGCGTTCGCCACGTACACCTCGGGGTTCACCCGGAAGGCGATGCGCGCGCACACGCCGAGCGACTTGGCCTCCTCCTCCACGATCGCCAGCTCGGCGCCAGACTCCACGTTGACGAGCAGGACGCCCGCCGCGATGCCCGCCCGAATCTCGGCGCGGGTTTTCCCCACGCCGCCGAAGATGATCTCCTCGGGGGCAAAGCCGGCGCGCCGCGCACGCATCAACTCGCCGCCCGAGACGACGTCGGCGCGGCATCCCTGGGCGCGCAGCACCTCGAGCAGCCCGCGGCTGCTGTTCGCCTTCAGGGAGTAGTGGATGCGATGCGGCACGCCGGCGAGCGCCGCATCGAGTGCGCGGTAGCGCTCCCGCAGCGCGTTGGCGCTGTACACGTAGGCCGGCGTTCCCACCGCAGCGGCAATCGCCTCCAGCGGGACCCCCTCGCACCAGAGGGCTCCGTCACGCCGTGCGTACGGCTGCGCTAGTACGCGCGCGCCCACACGGCCTCGGCCTTGGATGGACCCCCGCAGCACAGGCAGGTCGCCGGCGCCTCCGGGCTCCTGAACTCCGCGTCCGGCATGCACCGGATCGTGGCTTTCGTTTCCTCCTTGACCTTGGCCTCGCACGCCGACTCCCCGCACCAGCCGGCAAAGACGAACCCGCCCTTGCCGTCCATCAGCACCTTGAACTCGTCGTACGAGATCCTGCCGCGCACGCTGTTCGCCTCCCGGCGATTCAGCGCGGCCTGGAACATGTCGTTCTGGATGCGCTCCAGCAGCGCGGCGGCGGCGGCCGGCAGCCCGTCCATGGCCAGCGACTGCTTGGCGCGCGTGTCGCGGCGCGCCGCGAAGACGGCCTGTTTCTCGAGATCCCTGGGACCCAGCTCGAAGCGCAGCGGCACGCCGCGCAGTTCCCATTCGTAGTACTTGGCCCCCGAGCGCATGCCGTCGCGCAGGTCCACGTGCACGCGCAGGCGGTCCGTCGCGCCGCGCCCGGTCCACTCGGTGAGCTCGGCCTTCACCGTGAGCGCCGCCGCGGTGAGGCGCGCCTTTTCGTCGTCGTTCTTCCAGATGGGGACGATCACGATCTCTATCGGCGCCAGGCGAGGCGGCGTGCACAGCCCGTTGTCGTCGCCGTGCGTCATCACCAGCGCGCCCACCATGCGCGTGGTCAGACCCCACGACGTGTTCCAGGCGAACGCCATCCCGCCCTTCTCGTCCTGGAACTGCAGCTCAAACGCCTTGGCGAAGTTCTGCCCGAGGTTGTGCGACGTGCTGGCCTGCAGCGCCTTGTTGTCCTGCATCATCGCCTCGCACGCGTACGTGCGCACCGCGCCGGCGAACTTCTCGGACTCGCTCTTCACGCCCGTGATGACTGGCATCGCCATCCACTGCTCCATGAACGTGCGATAGACGCCGAGCATCCGGCGCGCCTCCTCTTCGGCCTCGTCGTGCGTGGCGTGCGCCGTGTGTCCCTCCTGCCACAGGAACTCGAGCGTGCGCAGGAACAGCCGCGTGCGCATTTCCCACCGCACCACGTTCGCCCACTGGTTGATGAGGATGGGCAGGTCGCGGTACGACTGCGTCCACTTGGCGAACATGTGGTAGATGATGGTCTCCGACGTTGGCCGGATGACCAGCGGCTCCTCCAGCAGCTTGCCACCGCCATGCGTCACCACCGCCAACTCGGGAGCGAAGCCCTCGACGTGCTCCGCCTCCTTCTTCATGAAGCTCTCGGGAATCAGCAGCGGGAAGTACGCGTTCTGGTGTCCCGTCGCCTTGAACATGTCGTCCAGAGCGCGCTGCATGCGCTCCCAGATGCCGTACCCGTTCGGCCGGATGACCATCGATCCCTTCACGGGCGAGTAGTCGGCCAGTTCGGAGCGCAGCACCAGCTCGTTGTACCACGCGCTGAAATCTTCGGCGCGGGAGGTCAGCTTCTTGTCGTCAGCCATCGTCCTGGGGTCAGTCTTCACGCGGGGCGGGAACCCCCGCCTCGGCGAGCGCGGCGAATCCGCGCTCGGGATCCAGCAAATCGTGCAGCACGATCTCGGTGCCGTCGCGCGCCGGCGCGCCTGGTGCGCGCGACAGCGGGCGTACCTCGGCACGCGCGTCGTCGCGCAATACCATCAGCCACGCCGCACCCGCTCGCTCGGCTGACTTGATCTGCGCCGACGACTTCTGCGTGCGCAGCTTCTCCTCGTTCAACACGTACTCGGCGGCGTAGCCCAAGCGCCGCAGCGCCGCCGCGGCCCGCAACACCGTCGCCGGTGCGTTGTGCTCGCTGCTCACCACCCAGAAGTCCGGCCCCTCCGCCAGGCCGTCGTCGAACAGGCCGTGCTCCTTGAGCAGTTCGCCCAGCACCACGTCCCCCATGCCGAAACCGAGCGCCGGCAGGTCCACGCCGCCTAGCTGGCCGAGCAGGTTGTCATAGCGTCCGCCACCGCAGATCGCGCGCAGTTCGCCCCGGGCGTCGAACAGTTCGAAGACCGTCCCCGTGTAGTAGGCCAGCCCGCGCACGATGGACAGGTCCACGTCCACCCACGCTTCCACACCCAACGCGTGCAGGTGCCCCAGATACCGCCCGAATTGCGCAATGGCGGGCTGCGCCGCTTCGACGTGGCCGAAATCGCGATCGAGGTCGTCCATCGACGAGATGTCCGGCAGGGCCATCACGCGCTCGACCTGATTCGGCACGAGGCCGACCGCTTCGAGCTTCTCCCGCGAGATCTCGTGCGGTTGGCGCTCGATCTTGTCGAGGACACCGTACACGGCACCGAGTTGCCCTTCCGTCACGCCAATCGCCGCCAGGAGCGCGTTCAGCAGGCGCCGGTCGCTCACCCGCGCCCGCACGCCGTTGGGCCCTAGGCCGAGTTCGCGCATGATGTCGATGGCCACGCACAGCAGCTCGGCGTCGGCCAGCTCGCTCGGCTCCCCGACGATGTCCACGTTCAGCTGGAAGTGCTCGCGCAGGCGACCGCGCTGGGCACGCTCGTACCGGAACAGTTGCGGCAGCGAGAACCACCGCACGGGCTTGGGCAGCGCATTGGCGCGCGCCGCCACCATCCGGGCGAACGTCGGCGTCATTTCCGGGCGCAGCGACACCGCGCGCCCGCCCTTGTCCTCGAAGCTGTACAGCTGGCCGGCAATCTCGTCGCCGCTCTTCGCCGTGTACAGCTCGAGGGGCTCGAGCGGGGGTCCGTCGTACTCCACGAACGAGTACCGGCGTGCGACCGCGCGCCAGGCACGGAAGATCGCCGTGCGGCGCGCGAGATCTTCAGGATAGAAGTCGCGAAAACCGGGAAGTGGCCCTTTCGTTTGCATCCATTAAAATTACCCGACGGTGGGCGATACCTGCAACCGCGTCATCGCATCTCCCACCGTGTGAAAACTGCCGGTAATGACCACGGTGGCCCCCTCTTCAGCCGCCCGGACGAGCGCCCGGTCGAAGTCACGCACCACCTCGGCCGCCCACCCGTGAACCCGGGCATGCGCCATGACGTCGGCGACGTTCCAGGCGCGGCTCGCGGGCGCCGTGGGCGTATTCGTCAGGACGAACAGGTCCACGCAGGGGGCGAGCGCCGCCATCATCGAGGTCCAGTCCTTGTCGCTGAGCACGCTGAAGACCACCGCGATGGGACGCGGCATCCTCGTCTCCGCCAGCGTCTGGGCGAGTGTGCGCGATCCATCCGGGTTGTGCGCCACGTCGAAGACGTGTTTTCCGACCCGCTGGAAGCGCCCCGGAAGGCTCACCCGGCGCAGCCCGGCTTCCACCACGGCCGCGTCAGGCCGGAGGTCGGACGGAAGTTCGTCGAGCATGGCGAGCGCCACGGCCGCATTTGACGCCTGATGGCGCCCGATCAGCGGCGTGCGCACCATGCGCACATCGTTCTCGCGCCGCAGGTTGAACCGGGTTCCTTCGGCCGTCACCGCCACGTCCTCAATGGCCGACTCGGCGAAGACGGTGCGGATGGGGGTTGCCCCGTGCGACCTCGCGTGCGACACGAGCAGGTCGCGGATACCAAGTTCCGGCTCCCCCACGACCGCCGGCACCCCGTCCTTGAAGATCCCCGCCTTCTCGAACGCGATCTCCTCGCGCGTCGCGCCCAGGTACTCCACGTGGTCGATCTGGATGTTGGTGACGCCGGCGACGAGCGGACGCAGGACGTTGGTGGCATCCAGCCGGCCGCCCAGCCCGGTCTCGATGACCGCGACATCGACGCGGTCCTGCGCGAAGAACTGGAACGCCATCGCCGTGGTCGCCTCGAAGAACGTGGCGCCCAGACGCTCCACCTCCGGCGTCCACCGCTCCACCCACTCCACGATGCGCTCGCTCGACACCGGCGCGCCGTCCACGAGGAACCGTTCCGGGAAGTCCACGAGGTGGGGTGACGTGTAGCGCGCCACGCGCAATCCACGCGCGCGCAGCACGGCGTCGAGCGTGGCGCAAACGCTTCCCTTGCCGTTGGTGCCGGCCACGTGGAGCGCGCGCAACGACAACTGCGGATCGCCAAGCACGTGCAACAGTGCCTGCACCCGTTCGAGGCCCAGCTTCCATTTCCCGGTCGTGCGCCCGTACAGGAAGTCGAGCGCATCGCGGTACGTCTTCAGGCCGTGTCCCACCCGGACGCCACTGGCTTGAGGCTCATGTGTCGCAGAAGTCGGCCCACCGTCTGCTTCAACTGGTGCCGGTGCGACACATGGTCCACCATCCCCCGTTCGAGGAGGAACTCGGCCGTCTGGAAGCCCTCCGGCAGGTCCTGCCCGAGTGTCTGCCGAATGACGCGCGGTCCTGCAAAGCCGATCACCGCGCCCGGTTCGGCGAGGATCGCGTCGCCCAGCATCGCGAAGGAGGCGCTGACGCCGCCCGTGGTGGGGTTGGTCAGGATGGACACGTATGGAATGGCCCGGTCATGCAGCTGCGAGAGCACCGCCGACGTCTTGGCCATCTGCATCAGCGAGAGCACCCCCTCCTGCATGCGGGCGCCGCCCGAGGCCGACACGATGATGAGCGGGAACTTCTTCTCCAGTGAGCGCTGGGCGAGCCGCGCAATCTTCTCCCCCACCACCGAGCCCATGGAGCCGCCCATGAAGGCGAAATCCATGACGCCGAGGTTGACGGGCATCCTCTCCATGGTGCCCGTCGCCGTGAGAATGGCGTCGCTATCGCCGGCCGTGCCCAAGGCCTTCTTCAGGCGCGCCGGGTAGTCCGGAAACTGCAGCGGGTCCGTGGACTTGAGGTCAACTTCGGTCTCCTCGATGGACCCTTCGTCCAGCAGAAGAGCGGCGTACTCGTGGGCCCGCATGCGGCGATGGAACTCGCACGACGGGCACACGTGCCAGTTCCGGACGAGCTTCTCCCGGATGTCCGTATGTCCACAGGCCTCGCATTTCTCCCAGACGTCCGGCGGAATCTCCAGCCGCTCACGTCTCGGTTCGCGGACCTTTTTCTCCTTTCGGAACCAAGCCATAGTGGTTAAATGTGATGCGGATCACACGAGGGGGCAAGGACTTAGCCCACACGGAACAAGGAGTCAGATCACCAGCATATCCGACGGTCCGCGTCCCTCCCCTGATATCCGCACCAGTATCCCCACGGCGATCCAGCAGACCAGCATGAATGACCCGCCGTAGCTGAAGAACGGAAGCGGGATGCCCGTGATCGGCACGAGGTTCAGCGTCATCCCGACGTTGACGAGGATGTGCACGAACCAGGCGGAGGCCAGGCCAAACGCGACGAGGCTCGGGAACGGGTCGGTGGACCGGGCGGCGATGCGCACGGAGCGCAGCAGGAGGAAGAGGAACAAACTCAGGGCGACGCTCACGCCGAGAAAGCCCAATTCCTCGCCCACCACCGGAAAGATGAAATCGGTGTGCTGGGCCGGCAAAAAGGCCAGTCGCTTCTGGCTGCCGAGGGTGAAGCCCTTGCCCAGCCATCCGCCGGAACCGATGGCCACCTGCGACTGGATGACGTGATAGCCCGACGCCTGCGGATCCGTGGACGGATCGAGGAAGACGAGCAGTCGCTTCTGCTGGTACGGGTTCAGTTGATCCCACAGCACCGGCGCCACCACGCCGGTGACGACGTTTGCCAGCACCACCGCGACCCCTTCCACGAGATACGGGCGGTACCAGAGCACGAGGGCGATCAGCACGAGGAACCACGCCCCCCACAGCCCGGTGCTGAAGGCAAGAATCAGGCTCACCACCGGGCTTGCCACGAGCACCAGCAGCTGCCACGACGCCCCGGCCCAGAAGAGCATCGCGAAGAAGATCCCGACGAAGACGATGCCCGTGCCGAGATCGGGCTGCCGCATGATCAGGACCCAGGGAATGGCGACCGCGAGTGCCGGCTGCCAGAGATCCATCAGCGATCGCGGAGCCACTTTGCGGGACGCGAGGATGCGCGCGAGCATCAGGATCACGGCGATCTTGGCCAGCTCCGACGGCTGCCCGAGTCGCACGCTCCCGATGGCGAGCCAGCTCTTGGTGCTCGCCGCGGTGCCGGCGCCAGCGCCGATGAACAGCAGCAGGAAGAGCAGCACGCACGACACGGCATACGCCGGCGTCGTCACCCAGTCGAAAAACCGCACGGAGGCGCGGCTCACCACGTACGCAACGCCGACCCCGAGGAGGAACCAGGCGGCCTGCTGTCGGTACAGCTTCGCCACGACTGTCGGGACGTCGGTCTGCCCGGCGCTGTACACCATGGCAATGCCGAACAGCGAGAGCGCCAGGGCGAGCCCCACCAGCGTCGGGTCGGCGATACGGCGGCCCGCGGCGCTCACTCGCCCTCCGTGTTGATCACCTGCGTCGTCTGCACACCGAGGTAGTGCTCGATGATCCTGGACGCGATGCGCGCCGCCCGCGAGCCGTGGCCGCCAAACTCCAGCATCACCGCGACGACGATCTTGGCGTCGTTCGCCGGTGCAAAGCCCACGAACCAGGCGTGGTCGCGCGTGGCATCGTGCGCGTTCTGCGCCGTGCCGGTCTTGCCCGCCAGCATGACGCCGCGGATCTGCGATGCGGCCGCCGTGCCGCGCTGTACGACGCCCGCCAGCGCCTTCTTCACCCCGGCCATCTGTTCGTCATCGAGCTGGAACAACTGCACGCGCTGGCTTTCGCCGCGCACGATGCGCGGCTGCGCGGCGTGGCCGTCGGTGGCGAGCGCGGTGTAGAAGCGCGCCATGTTCACCACGGTCTGCGCGTTCTCGCCCTGGCCGATCGCGAGGTTGAGCGATACGGCATTGCTCCACCCGCGCGCGCCAAATCGCCGGTTGTAGTAGTCCGTCGCCGGCGCGCTCGGGAACGACGACCGTGTCTCCCACGGCAGGTCGATGCCGCTGCGCTCGCGCGCACCCAGCGCCACGCCGCCGGCGACGAGCCGCGAGAGCCCGATCTTCAGCCCCAACTGGTAGAAGTACACGTCGCACGACACCTCGATCGCCTGCGCCAGGTTGACGTTGCCGTGCCCCTTCTTGTTCCAGCACTTGAAGCGCCGGTTGCCATACTGGTAGCCGCCCGTGCACGCCACCGGCATTCGGTCGTCGAGCGACACAAGGCCCGCCTCGATGGCCATCACCGCCGTTGCCAGCTTCCAGATCGACCCCGGCGCGTACGCCCCCTTGATGGCCTTGTTGTAGAGCGGACGTCGCCCATCCTCGTTCAGCGCGCGCAAGTAGTCGGCCGGAATCCCGCCGATGAAGCGGTTCGGGTCGAAGGTCGGCGCCGAGTGCAGCGCCAGCACCGCGCCGGTCTTCGGCTCCATCGCGACGATGCCGCCGATCAGCGAGTCCCCGAAGAGCGCCACCACGAACTTCTGCAGGTCGAGGTCGATGTTCGTGTAGAGCGGCGGCGCCGCTTGGGGCAGGAGGTCCTGGCGCGCCCCGGCCTCGCGGACCACGCGACCGTGCGCGTCCACCTCGACGAATCGCGTGCCCTCGCGGCCGCGCAGCAGGTGTTCGTACTGCCGCTCGAGCCCGTCCTTCCCGACCTGCTGGCCGGCCTTGTAGCCGCGGAAGGTGGTGCTGCCGAGTTCTGCCTCGTTTACCTCGCCGGTATAGCCGATGAACGCCGCCATCGCCGGCCCGTCGGGATAGTAGCGCTTGGGCGCGCTCTGGATGATCAGGCCGGGAAACTCCACGCGATGTTCTTCGAGCACCGACACGACGTCGAACGACGCGTCGGGAAAGATCACCGCCGGCCGGTTGGGTGCGCGACGGAAGCGGCGCACCGCCTGGTTGATCTGCTCCGGCGACATGGGAATCGTCCCCGCCAGCCGACGGAGCGCGGCGCGCAGCGAGTCCACGCCGGGTGCGAGCAGCGACACCGAGTAGCCCGGCAGGTTCTCGGCGATGATCTGCCCCCGGCGATCGTAGATCACGCCGCGTGGCGCCGGCAGCGGCACCTCACGCAGGCGGTTCTCCTCGGACTGCAGCACGTACTGCGCGTGCTGCAGCACCTGCGTGCGGAAGAACGAGCCGACGAGGAAGACGAACGCGAGGAAGAGCAGCGCGGAGGCGAGCCGCGCGCGACGCTGCATCTCGTTCGGGTGGAAGCTCATCCCCGTGGCGTCCCGACGACCGGGCGCAGCATCATCAGCACGCCCAGGCCGACCACCGCCGTCACCGCGGCCGCCAGCGGCGACCAGAGCAGCGCCTGCGCGAGGAACTCGCTCCCGCCCAGCCGATGCTCGGCGGCGAGGAAGACGAGGTCGCCTACCCACGTGCCGAGGAAGACGAAGACCGCGTTCAGCGCGATGTTGTCGGCGAAGAATGCCGCCTTCAGCGACGACGCCGCGTACGCGACGACGCTGAACGCGAGCGCGCCGGCGCCGAAGGCGCTCGGCATCATCGCGTCCGACGTGATGCCGACCGCAAAGCCGACGATCGTCGCCACACCGGGACGGGCCCGCACCGCCACGAGCAGCACCGCGATGGCGAGGAAGTCGATGGACGCGCGCCAGTCGAGCACCGGCCGCAGCGTGTAATGCAGCACGACGAGCGTCAGGAAGACGAGCGCAAACCAGAACCCGCGCGCGAAGTTCACGGCGCGACTCCCGGCGAGTCCGACGAGTCGGGACGCGGGCGCAGCGCCTGCAACGAGTCCAGCCGCTGTCGCTCCGCGGTCGCCAGCGAATCGGCTCGGCGCTGCGCCAGCGAGTCGCCTGCCGACACCACCAGGCGGAGGGCGCTGTCCACCGCCGCCTGCCACGCGGCCGACACGCCTTCCTTGGCGCGTCGCGGCTGCACGACCATGACCGCCGTGGCGTCCGCAGGCCGCACGGCCGGGCGCAGGAGGTAGTTCCGCGCCCACCCCTCGGCAGTCTCGAGCTCCGACAGCACCGTGCCCACCGGGAGGCCGCGCGGGTAGACCCCGCCAAGGCCAGCGCTCACGATCAGCGTCCCTGGGCGCAGCGCGTTGCGGAACGCGACGCCGCGCAGCTCGAGCAGGAAGCGCGTCGCCCCCACCCCGAGATGCGGATACACGATGCCGAATGCCGTGCCGTCGGCCGACATCGCGCTCACGCGAAAGTCGGGATGCGGCCAGACGATGGCCACCGACGAGCGCGCGTCCACGGTCTGGATCATGCCCACCAATCCCTCGGGCGCGACGACGGCGCTGAACGGCTCGACGCCCTCGTTGCGTCCCACCGTCAGCGTCAACATGAAGTCGTCACCGAGGCCGCGACCGTGCAGGGCCTCCGCGGGGACGAACCCCCATTTCAGCGCCGCGCCCAAGCCCAGCAGGCGGCGCAACCGCTCGTTCTCCGCCGCCGCCACGTCGGCCTGGCTCGCCCGCAGCCGAATGCTGTCGGCCACGCGAACGGAGGCATCGTAGGCCAGCACCGCGCGGCGCGAGACCTCCGCGCGCTCCTGCAGCGACGCCAGCGGCACCGCCACCGTGCCGCGGAGGGCGCCGGCCACGGACGACCGGACGTTCGCGGGCAGGACGAGGGCCACGAGCGAGAGCAGCACGCAGGCGACGAGCATCGCCTGGTCCGCGCGGGAGGAGATGCGTGCCGGTCGCGGCACCGTGCGCTAGGTGGAGAGGACCGACCAGTACTTCGCTTCGTCGTCGAGAATCCGCCCCGTGCCGCGCACCACGCACGTCAGCGGATCCTCGTCAACGTGGATCGGGAGCCCCGTCTCCTGCGTCAGCAGCACGTCCAGGCCGCGGATCAGCGCACCGCCGCCGGTCATCACGATGCCGCGGTCCACGATGTCGCTGGCCAGCTCCGGCGGCGTGATCTCGAGCGCGCGGCGCACGGCGTCCACGATCTGCTGGATCGGCTGCTGCATCGCATCGCGCACCTCGGAGCTGTGCACGCGCACCGTTTTCGGGATGCCCGACACGAGGTCGCGCCCCTTCACCTCCATCTCGCGCTCCTCGCCCATCGGCGCCGCCGAGCCGATCTGGATCTTGATCATCTCCGCCGTCGGCTCGCCGATCAGCAGGTTGTACGACGAGCGCATGAACTGCACGATGCTCGTGTCCATCTCGTCGCCGCCGGTGCGGATGGACGTGTCGCTCACGATGCCGCTCAGCGCGATCACCGCGATCTCCGTCGTGCCACCGCCGATGTCGATCACCATGTTGCCGGTCGGCGTCTCCACCGGGAGGCCCACACCGATCGCCGCCGCCATCGGCTCGGCCACCATGAACACTTCCTTCGCACCGGCGCCGAGCGCCGAGTCGCGCACCGCGCGCTTCTCCACCTCGGTGATCCCTGACGGCACGCAGACGATCACGCGCGGCTTCACGCGAAAGACGTGCTTCTCGATGATCAGTTCGAGAAAGTAGCGCAGCATCTTCTCGGTGACTTCGAAGTCGGCGATCACGCCGTCCTTCATGGGGCGCACCGCGATGATCCCCTCCGGCGTGCGGCCGAGCATGCGCTTCGCCTCGAGGCCCACGCCCTTGATCTTCTTCGTCTCGCGATCCATCGCAACGACCGACGGTTCGTTGAGCACGATGCCCTCGCCCTTCACGTACACGAGCGTGTTCGCCGTGCCGAGGTCAACGGCGATCGCGTTCGCGGGAAACAGGGATCCGGACTTGAAGAACGGGAAATTCCAGCGCATGGACACTCACGCGCGATCACGGCGAAGCGCGATCGGCTCGGGGCGGGCTACTATTGAGGGCGGGCGGCGGACGCGGGGAAAGTTAGGTGGCGGCCGAAGGGGCGACAAGTAGAGAGACAACAGAGAGACAACAGAGAGACAACAGAGAGACAACAGAGAAACAACAGAGGTGTGCGTCCTACATGGGCGCGTTCCGGCTGGGGCGGTTCCAGGTCGGCGCGCGACCGGGCCGCGCGCCCAGGCGCCGGCAGCCAGCCGCCCTCGCCCCCCGCCCCGCCGCCCCACCCCGCAGGCAAAGCCAGAGGGCCCGGCACCCAGGCGCCGGACCCTCTGTTGTCTCTCTGTTGTCTCTCTGTTGTCTCTCTGTTGTTTCTCTTAGAGGAACGATTCCGGAGCCACGTACGCCATCCCAAAGGCTTCCGCGACACCCTTATAGGTCACCTTGCCGGCGATGACGTTCAGGCCCATCAGCAGCGCCTTGTCATCCTTGCACGCCTGCTTCCATCCCTTGTTCGCCAGCGTCAGGGCGTACGGCAGCGTCGCGTTGGTCAGCGCCAGCGTCGAGGTGCGCGGCACGCCGCCCGGCATGTTGGCCACGCCGTAGTGGATCACGTCGTCCACCACGTAGACCGGGTTCTCGTGCGTCGTCGCGTGGATCGTCTCCACGCAGCCTCCCTGGTCAATCGCCACGTCCACGATCACCGATCCCTTCTTCATGAGCTTCAGGTCATCGCGGCGGATCAGCTTCGGCGCCTTGGCGCCCGGGATCAGCACGCCGCCGATCACGAGGTCGGCCGTCGAGATCTGCTCGAGGATGTTGTGGCGGTTGCTGTAGATCATCGTCACGTTCGCCGGCATCACGTCGCTCAGGTAGCGAAGCCGCGGCAGCGACAGGTCGAGGATCGTGACCTTCGCGCCCATGCCCGCCGCCATCTTCGCCGCGTTGATGCCCACGATGCCGCCGCCGAGCACCACGACGTTCGCCGGCGTCACGCCCGGCACGCCGCCCAGCAGCAGGCCGAGGCCGCCGTACAGCTTCTCGAGATACTTCGCCCCTTCCTGCACCGCCATGCGGCCGGCCACTTCCGACATCGGGATCAGCAGCGGCAGGTCGCCGTTCGCCAGTTCGACGGTCTCGTACGCGACGCAGGTCGCGCCGGAGTCGACGTGCGCCTTCGTCAGTTGCTCGTCCGCGGCAAAGTGGAAGTACGTGAAGATCGTCTGCCCCTTGCGCATCCGCGGCCACTCGACGGCGATGGGCTCCTTCACCTTGATGATCATCTCGGCTTCCAGCCACACCTCGTCCGCGGTCTTGAGTATCTTGGCGCCGACGGCGACGTACTGCTCATCGCTGAAGCCGCTCCCCTCGCCCGCTGATTTCTCGACGTACACGGTATGGCCAGCCGACACGAGCGCCTCGACCCCGGCGGGGACGCAAGAGACGCGGTCTTCGTTCGTCTTGATTTCCTTCGGGATGCCGATGCGCATGGTATGATTGCGAGTTGAAAGGTCAGGGAAAAACAGCACTTGAATTCTATCACAATTCCGCGGAACGGGGACACTCGACTTTCCCCTAAACGGAGTCAGGCAAATCCCCGTTGACCGATCGGTGCGGCGCGAGTCGCTGCCGTCTGCCGTCTGCCGTCTGCCGTCTGCCGTCTGCCGTCTGCCGTCAGCCCTTCGGCCCCAAGCTCACCACCGTCTGCCGCTCCGGCCGAAAGAACTCCGCGCAGGCCGCGCTCGCCGCATCCACGTCGATCGCATCGACGCGCCGCAGCACCTCGTCGAGCGGGCGGAACGGTTCGTGATACAGCTCCACCGACGCCAGGCGATACATCCGCGCCGACGGGCTCTCCAGGCCCAGTGTGATCTGCCCCTTGAGCTGCTGGCGCCCCTGCGCGAGTTCCTGCTCGGTGATGCCGGCGTCCGACACCCGCTGCAACTCTTCCAGCACCGCCGCCAGCGCGTCGGCGCGCGTCTCCGGCGCCGTCCCCACGTACACGCCGTGCGCACCCGCCAGCGAGTGGAAGCTCTGGAAGGTGTAGACGCTGTACGCCAGCCCCAGTTCCTCGCGCACCCGCTGGAACAGCCGCGAGCTCATCCCGCCACCCAGCAGCGTGTCCACGAGCATCAGCGCATAGCGCCGCTCGTCGCGATGCGGCACCGTCGCCGAGCCAAGCACGACATGGCACTGCGCGCCATCCCGGTCCACGTGGCGCACGGCCGGCGCAAGCGGCACGGCGGCCACCTCGACCATCGGGGTATCGTCGCCGCGCGGCAGGTTCGCCCACCCGGCCTCGGCGAGCACGGCGAGCAGGTGCTCGTGCGTCACATTGCCCGCGGCCGACACCACGACATGCGGCGGATGGTACGCCCGCGCATGCAGCGCCCGCAGGTCGTCCAGCTTCATGTTGGCCACGGTCTCGCGCGTCCCGAGGATCGTGTAGCCCATCGGGTGCGTGCCCCACAGCGCCTCGTTGTGCATCTCGAAGACGAGATCGTCCGGTGTGTCCTCCACCATGGAGATCTCCTCCAGCACGACCTTGCGTTCGAGCCGCAGGTCCTCCGCGCGCAGCAGCGGGCGGAACATCAGGTCGAACATCACGTCCGCGGCCTGCGGCAGGTGCTCGTCGAGCACCCGCGCCTGGAACGACGTGTGCTCACGCGACGTGTACGCGTCCAGCGAACCGCCCAGCGATTCCAGCGACAGGGCGAGCTGGTGCGCGTTGCGGCGCTCCGTGCCCTTGAAGACGAGGTGCTCGAGCAGGTGCGAGACGCCCATCACCTCGCGCGGCTCGTGCACCGACGCCGCGCGCACCCAGGCGCCCAACGCAACGGACCGCACGCCCGGATAGAACTCCGAGAGCACGGTCAGTCCGTTGGGCAGCACGGTGCGCTGCACCCCCGACTCTGGGGCGGGGGGCTGTGTCATGGCTACTTGCGGGGTCCGCGCCCGCCACGGCCGCCACGGCCACCACGGCCGCCGCGGTCGCCGCGGTCGCCGCCGTCACGCCGCGGCCGCTCGTGGCGCTCCTCGCCCTCGGCCGCCGGCGCCGCCTGCAGAGCAGGCGCGCCCTCGGTCGTGGCGTAGGCATCGCCCTCGGGCGCGACGGTGGGCGCCGAGGCGGCGCCGGTCTCGCCGGCGGCCGGCTTCGGAAGCAGCGCTTTCATGGACAGGCGCAGGCGGCCGCGCTCGTCGCGCTCCACCAGCTTCACCGTCACCACTTCGCCCTTCTTCACCACGTCTTCCGGCTTCTCGACGCGCGTATGGCGCATCTCGGAGACGTGCAGCAGCGCCTCGGTGCCCGGCATGATCTCGATGAATGCGCCGAACGCGGTCACGCTCTTGACCGTGCCCTGGTACGTCAGGCCCACTTCCGGCTCGGCGGTGATCGCCGCCACCATCTGACGCGCGCGCTCCATCGCCTCGCCGCCCACGGCCGCGATGGTCACCAGGCCCGCGTCGTCCACCGTCAGTTCCGCGCCCGTCTCTTCCTGGATGCCGCGGATCGTCTTGCCCTTCGGACCGATCAGGTCGCCGATCTTCTCGGGGTTGATGTGCATCGTCACGATGCGCGGCGCCCACTTGCTCAGTTCCGCGCGCGGTGCCTCAATAGCCTTCTCCATCTCGCCGAGGATGTGCAGGCGGCCCAGCTTCGCCTGCGCCAGCGCCTCACCCATGATCTTGAGGTCGAGCCCCTGGATCTTGATGTCCATCTGGATGGACGTGATGCCGTCCTTCGTCCCGGCGACCTTGAAGTCCATGTCGCCGAGGTGGTCCTCGGTGCCGAGGATGTCGGTGAGGATCGCGTACTTCTTCCCTTCCTTGATCAGGCCCATGGCGACACCGGCCACCGCGCCCTTCAGCGGGATGCCCGCGTCGAAGCACGAGAGCGAGGCGCCGCAGACCGACGCCATGGACGACGAGCCGTTCGATTCGAGCACGTCCGAGACAATGCGGATCGTGTACGGAAAGTCGGCGAAGTCGGGGAGCACGCCCTGGATGGCGCGTTCGGCGAGGTTGCCGTGGCCGATTTCGCGCCGGCTGGTGCCGCGCATCATCTTCACTTCACCCGTCGAGAACGGCGGGAAGTTGTAGTGCAGCATGAAGGCCTTGGTGGTCTCCTTGGCCGTGTCGATCGAATCCATGCGCTGCACGTCGTTGCCGGTGCCGAGCGTCGCCGCCACCAGCGCCTGCGTCTGGCCGCGCGTGAAGAGCGCCGAGCCGTGGGCGCGCGGGAGCACGCTGGTGTCGATGCTGATCGGCCGCACTTCGGTCGGCTTGCGGCCGTCGACGCGGAGCCCCGTCGAGAGCACCTGGTCGCGCAGCGCGTTGTACTCGAGGTCGCCGAGCACGGCGCCGATGAACGGCACCTGTTCCGGCTCGAGCGTGGCGGCCAGCTCTTCCTTCACCGCGTCCTTCACGGCCTCGACGGCCTGGATGCGGCTGTGCTTCTCCTTCTGGTTGATCGCGGCCTCGATCTTCGCCTTGGCGGCCTTCGTGACCGTCTTCAGCACGTCGTCCGGCGTCTCGGCCTTCGTCCACGCCATCTTCTCGACCGTGAGCTTCGCGAGGAGCTCTTCCTGCATCGCAATGAGCTCCTTGATGCCGCGCTGCGCGATGCCAAGGCCCTCGATGACGTCGTCTTCGCTGATCTCGAGCGCGCCGCCCTCGACCATCATGATCGAGTCCTGCGAGCCGGCGACCATGAGGTCCATGTCCGAGAACTCGAGCGCCTGGAACGTCGGGTTCAGCACCCACTTGTCCTCGACGCGCCCCACGCGCACGCCGGCGATCGGGCCGGCCCACGGAATGCGCGACGCGCTGAGCGCGAACGACGTGGCCAGCAGGCCGAGCACGTCGGCGTCGTTCTCCTGGTCCGCCGAGATGACGTAGATGAAGACCTGGACCTCGTTCTGGAAGCCTTCGGGGAAGAGCGGCCGGATCGAGCGGTCGATAATGCGGCACGAGAGGATTTCCTCGTCACGCGGGCGCCCTTCACGCTTGATGAAGCCGCCCGGGATCTTGCCCGCAGCGTAGGTCTTTTCCTTGTACTCGACGGTCAGCGGGAAGAACGGGAGCGTGCTGCGCTTGTCGCTCACCGTGACGGCGGCGAGGACCATCGTCTCGCCGAACGTGACGAGCGCCGAGCCCGCGGCCTGCTTGGCCATGCGCCCCGTCTCGATGACCAGGCGACGGCCGGCAAAGGTCCGCTCAATGCGATGCATCATGTGTGGTGTTTCTCGGTAGAACGCAAAACGCGCGGGCCGCCATGATGCGCCCGCGCGAAAAGCGCTGTGTGGTTCTTAGTAACGCAGGCCCAGGTCTGCGATGAGCTTCCGGTACCCATCGACGTCCGTGCGCTTGAGGTAATCCAGCAGGCGACGGCGCCGGCCGACGAGCTTCAGCAGCCCGCGGCGGCCGTGGTGGTCCTTGGCATGCGCCCGGAAGTGATCGGTGAGATAGTTGATCCGTTCCGTGATCACGCCGACCTGAACGTACGATGAGCCCGTGTCGGTCTCGTGGCGGCGGTGCGTGGCGACCGCCGGCTTCTTGTCAAAAGGCATTCCTGTGATCCCTGCGTACTTCGGTGACTTGGTCAATTCCGTTGTAGCAGTGAAAGTTAGCCTGACATTCCGTTGATGTAAAGTCCCGGAACTGCGATTGAGGATTTGGACTCAGGATTCCGATTCAGAATCTCGATTGAGAATCGCGACTGGCGATCATGTCGGCGTCGCCAATCGCGATCCACAATCGAGATCCTGAATCGCAATCCTAGGTCCAAATCCTCTATCGGAAGAGCGCAACGAGGTCGTTAAACATCACCACCGCAAACAGCGCCACGATCGCCGCCAACCCCACCCGCATCACATTCTCGCGGGTCCGGACGCTGAAGGGAGAGCCCTTGGCCGCTTCGGCCAGCACCATGAGTATCTGCCCACCGTCCAAGATCGGAATGGGCAACAGGTTGAGGATCGCTAAGTTGATGCTGAGAAAGGCGATAAGCGCCCACAGCGACTCCATCCCCGTCTTCGCGGCATCCACCGACGTCCGCGCGATCATGACGGGGCCGCCCAGATTCTTGACACTAATTTCCCCTCGAAATAACCCGCCGACCACGCCAACCACCGCGCGGCCCATCGCCCAAGTCGCCTGCCAGCCGGCGACTGACGCGGACGCCAGGCTGAGCCGGTCCCGCTCCACGCGGTTCGTGGGGTACGCCCCGACGCGACCGACGGTCACGGCCTTCCCCGTGGCCGCCTCCATGCCCTGCTGGGCCACCGGCGTCATGGTGAGCGTCAGCGGCGACCCGCCGCGCACGATCCCGAGCGCGACTTCCTTGCCCGCCGAGCCCGAGACCGTGGCCAGCAGGTCGCTCCAGGCCCGTATCTCCTTGCCATTGATCGAGGCGATGGAGTCGCCCGGCAGCAGTCCGGCCCTCTGCGCCGGCATGTCCGCGACAAGCGAATCCACCACGGCTGGCACGTACGACCGGCCGTAGTACGCGAACACCCCCGTGGACACGGTGAGCGTCAGCACCACGTTCATGGTCACGCCCGCGAGCATGATGACCAGTCTTGCCCACAGCGGCTTGCTCTCGAACCAGCGCTCGGGCGGCACGGGCTTGGGACCGAACGGCACCATCGCGTTCTCGTCCCAGTCCGTCGGGTTCGAACCGATCGGTCCGCCGACCGCGCCGGCCGCCGCGCGCACCTGCTCTGAGGCTAAGCCCTCGGGCTTCCCGCCCTCGATCGCCGCCATGGTTTCGTCTTCCCGACTGGCCATGCGTACGTACCCGCCCAGTGGGAACGCGGCAAGCACGTACTCCGTCTCGCCGCGCCGACGCTTCCACAGCGCCGGGCCAAAACCCAGCGAGAAGCGCGGGGCGTAGACGCCGGTCCATTTGGCGGCGAGAAAATGGCCGAGCTCGTGAACGAAAATCACGATGCCGAGCACGAGAATCGGTGCGAGCCATGCAATCATGCGAGCTTCTCCTTCACGGTTCGCCGCGCCACGGCGTCGGCGTGCCAGAGCGATGGCAGGTCGACGCCGGACAATCCGGCGTGACGCGACAACGCTTCCTCCACGGCCTCGGCGATGGCGCCGAAAGCCACTCGTCCCTCGAGAAACAGCGCCACGGCCTGCTCGTTGGCGCCGTTGAACACGGCCGGTGCGGCGCCGCCGGCCTTCCCCGCTGACACCCCGAGCCCGAGGCACGGGAACGCGTCGTGCCGCACGGCCTCAAAAGTCAGCGTGCCTGACGCGACGGCGTCGAACACCGGGATGCCCGCGTCCTCGATCCGTCCAGGATGTGAAAGCGCGTACAGGATGGGGAGTTCCATGGACGGCACGCCCAACTGCGCCAGCACGCTGCCGTCCCGGAACTCCACCATCGAGTGAATGATACTCTGCGGATGCACCACGACCTCGATCTGGTCGTACCCCAATCCGAAGAGGAAGTGCGCCTCGATGACCTCCAGCGCCTTGTTGGCCAGGGTCGCGCTGTCCACGGTGATCTTGCGCCCCATGGACCAGGTCGGGTGATTCAGCGCGTCCTTCACGGTCGCCGTGCGCACGCGATCGGCCGGCCACTCGCGGAACGGGCCGCCGGAGGCGGTGATCACCAGCTTCCGCACGTCGGCCGCGCCGCGCCCGGCGAGGCACTGCAGGATGGCCGAGTGTTCGCTGTCCACGGGCACCACGGAGCCGGCGCCGCGGCGCGCCGCCTCCGCCACGAGGGCTCCGCCCACCACCAGCGACTCCTTGTTGGCGAGCGCGACCCGCTTGCCCGCCCCCAGCGCGGCCAGCGTGGCATCCAGGCCCGCCGCGCCCACGATGGCGTTGAGCACGACGCCGACATCCGGCCGGGTGGCAGCCTCCACGAGCGCCGCCGCCCCTCGAAGCCACGAGGCGGGCGCGTCGCCGTCGCCCTCCACGAGCGCCACGAACGTCGGCGCCCACGCCTCCACCTGCCGGCGCAGCAGCGCCACATTGGCATGCGCCGTGAGGGCGCGCACCGCAAACCGGTCACGGTGCCGGTCGAGCACGCGCAGCGCGGTGGTGCCGATGCTGCCCGTCGAACCGAGGATCGCGACACCCTGCGGTGTCATCAGGGCCGGTAGACGAGGAAGCTGCCGAAGAGCACGAACCCGACGGGAAGCGTGAAGAGCAGCGAATCCACGCGATCGAGCACGCCGCCGTGCCCGGGGATAAGGTACGAGCTGTCCTTCACGCCCGCCTCGCGCTTGAACATGGACTCGGCGAGGTCGCCGACCTGCGCGGTGAGGCTGAGCCCCACCCCCACGACCGCGATGCCCAGCGGTCGCATGGTGAGGTGCGCCATCGGCGGCAGCACGAACGCGGCGAGCGCCCACGTGGTGAGCACGCTCGCCACGACGGCGCCATACGCGCCGGCCCAGGTCTTGCCCGGGCTTACGCTCGGCATCAGCTTGGCGCGCCCGAAGGCGCGCCCCGCGACGTAGGCGCCGGTATCGTTGAGCCAGGTTACCACCACCGGAAGCAGGACGAGCGCGGTGCCTCCGCGCGCATCCACGACGAACTCGTGGTAGCGCAGCGCGTACGCGAAGCTGAGCATGCCGCCCGTGTAGACGATGCCGGCGAGCGTCGTGCCGACCGCCGCCATTGGGCCGCCGTCGCTGCCGCGGGCAAAGAGCACCGCCGTCAGCAGCAGCGGCACGAGCAGCGCGACCACGCTCACGGGCGGCACCCAGAAGCCGAGGTACCGCGCGTGCACGACCACGGGAATGAGCGCGCTGATCACCACGCCCACGGCACCGAGCGGGCGCGCCCCGCGCACTTCGGCCAGCCGGTAGAACTCCCACGCGGCGAGCCCCGACGCCAGCGAGAGCAGCGTCACCAGCGCCGGGCCGCCAAACCAGACGCACGCCAGCACGATCGGGATGAGCACGATCGCGACGAGCAGCCGCTTCGGGAATTCGCTCACGGGGAGGTCAGGCTACGCCGTGACGCGGCCGAAGCGGCGCTCGCGGCTCTGGTAATCGAGGATCGCCTCGTAGAGTTCGGCGCGCCCGAAGTCGGGCCACAGCACCGGCGAGATGTGCAGCTCGGTGTACGCCAGCTGCCAGAGCAGGAAGTTCGAGATGCGCATTTCACCCGACGTGCGAATCAGCAGGTCGGGATCTGGGCACCCCACGGTGAACAGCCGGCTGGCGAGCGCTGCTTCGTCCACCTGATCCGGCGCCAGGCGGCCGGCCGCCACGTCCTCGGCGATCAGACGGGCCGCGCGCACCAGCTCGGCGCGAGAACCGTACGAGATGAACAGGTTGAGGACCAGCTTGGTGTTGTGGGCGGTCAGCGCCATCACGCGATCCACCGCGCCGCGCTGCGCCGCCGGCAGCCGGTCGAGGTCGCCGAGGAAGACCACGCGCACGCCCTGTTCGTCGAGCTCGCGGGCCTCCTTCTGGATGTACTCCTCGAGCAGCGACATCAGCGCCGACACCTCGCCCGCCGGCCGCTGCCAGTTCTCCTGCGAGAAGGCGAAGAGCGAGAGCACCTCGACTCCGGCCGCGATGGACGCCTCCACCACCTCGCGCACCGACTTCATGCCATGGCGATGGCCGATGGGCCGCGGGAGCCTGCGCTCCCGCGCCCAGCGGCCATTGCCGTCCATGATGATCGCGACATGGCGCGGAATCGCGCCCTGCACGCGCACCTGGGCGAGGAGATCGTCGGCGGCGCCCATGGACGCTCAGACCTCCATGATCTCGGCTTCTTTCGCCTTGCTCAGCGCGTCGACCTTGTGGATATGGTCGTCGTGCAGCTTCTGCAGGTCCTTCTCCGCGTGCTTCACGTCATCCTCGGAGACGCCCTCGAGCTTCTTGAGCAGGTCGCGGGCGTGCGTGCGCGCGTGGCGGATGGCGATATGGCCGTCCTCCGCGTACTTGTGCACCATCTTCGCCAGTTCCTTGCGGCGCTGTTCGTTCATGGCGGGCAGCGGCACGCGGATGAACGTCCCCTGGATGGCCGGGTCGAAGCCGAGCCCGGACTCGCGGATCGCCTTCTCCACGGCGCGGATCTGCCCCTTGTCGAACGGCGTCACGATCAGCGCGCGCGGTTCCGGCGCGTTGACGCTCGCCACCTGGTTCAGCGAGACCAGCGCGCCGTAGGCCTCGACCTTCACCGCGTCGAGCATGCTCGGCGCTGCCTTGCCGGAGCGGACGGAGGAGAATTCGCGCTTCACCGCGTCAATCCCCTTCTCCATCGCGGCGCGGCACTCCTTGAGGATGTTCGGAATTTCGGTCATGAAACCAGGGTCCCCACCGGCTTGCCGCGGATCGCATCGGCCACGGCATCCGGAGTGTTGATGTTGAGCACGATCAGCGGCAGCGCATTCTCCTTGCAGAGCGTGATCGCCGTCTGATCCATCACGCCAAGCTCCTCGAGCATCACGTCACGGTAGCTGATGCGATCGTACCGCGTGGCCTCGGGCACCTTCTTCGGATCGGCCGAGTAGATGCCGTCGACGCTGGTCGCCTTGATGATGACATCGGCCTTCATCTGAATAGCCCGCAGTACCGCCGCCGTGTCCGTGGAAAAGTACGGGTTCCCCGTCCCCCCGGCAAAGACGACGCAGCGCCCCTTCTCGAGGTGCCGCATCGCGCGCCGCCGGATGAACGGCTCCGCCAGCTCCTCCATGCGGATGGCGGTCATCACGCGCGTGTCGAGCCCGTCACGCTCCAGCACGTCCTGCAGCGCGAGCGCGTTGATGACCGTCCCCAGCATGCCCATGTAGTCGGCGCTCACGCGATCCATACCCATGCGCGAGACCTGCGAGCCGCGCACGATGTTGCCGCCGCCAATCACCACCGCCACCTGCGCCCCCATCCCATGGATGGTGCGGATCTGGTGCGAGAAGCGCGTGATGGCATCGAAGTCGAACCCGAAGCCCTTGTCCCCGGCGAGCGCTTCACCGGAGAGCTTGAGCAGGATGCGCGGGTACTTGAGCGCCGGCGTCATGGGGCTCAGCCCTCGCCCATCTTGAAGCGGGCAAAGCGCACCACCGAGGCGCCGGCGCCGGCTTCCTTGATGACGTGGCCGATGGTCTTGCTGTCCTCGCGCACCCACGGCTGCTCGGCCAGCACGATCTCGCCGAAGAACTTGTTGATGCGCCCGTCCACCATCTTCTCGGCGATGGCCGGCGGCTTGCCGCTGGCGATGGCCTGCTCCACGAAGATGTCGCGCTCGCGCTTCACGACCGCCGGGTCCACGCCCGCGCGGTCCACCGCGATCGCCGTGGCCGGCACGCCCGCCGCCACATGCTCGGCAATCGTGTTCGCCAGCGCCGATCCCGCCTCGCCGGTGATGCCGGCGAGCTCCACCAGCACGCCCACCTTGCCGTTGAAGTGCAGGTAGAAGCCCACCGTGCCGCCCGCCTTCGCCGCAAACCGCGCGATGCCCTTGAGCACGACGTTCTCGCCCGTCTTGGCCGAGGCGGCCTTTACCACTTCGCCCACCGTGCGCGACGCGTCGGCGTACCAGGGCGTGGCGAGATACGCGCCGTCGGCGCCCACCTTCACGACGCCGTCCACGCTCGCGTCCTTGGCCACCTGCTCGCACATCGTCTTCGCCACGGCGATGAACTCGTCGTTGCGCCCCACGAAGTCGGTCTCCGAGTTGATCTCGATCATGGCGGCCGCCGAGCGGTCCGGCGCCACCCACGTCACGATCTGGCCCTCGGAGGCGGCGCGGTCGGCGCGCTTCTCGGCCTTGGCAATGCCCTTCTTGCGGAGGATGTCCACGGCCGCGTCCATCGCGCCGCCGGCTTCCTCGAGTGCCTTCTTGCAGTCCATCATGCCGGCGCCGGTGCGGGCCCGGAGCTCGGCAACATCCTTCGCGGTGATCGCAGCCATATGCTTTCTCGGTGGTTCAGTCGGTGTGAAGACGCCGCCGGCTCTTGCGGCCGGCGGCGTCGGGAAAATACGCGCTGGTCGGCGTGAGGACCACGCCCGGGCGCTTATGCCCGGGCGCTTATGCGCTCGGCTGGTCCGGCGTTTCGGCGGGTTTGTCCGCCGCTTCCGGGGTGTCACCCTTGAGGCGGGCCGCAATGGCGTCCGGCTTGGCGCGACGGCGCCGCGGGCGGTCCCCGCCACGCTCGCCACCACCACCCTGGCCGCGACGGCGGTCCCGGTCCTGCGGCTCGGCGCCGCGGTCCGACGAGTAGGTGTACGACTGGCCTTCCTCGACTTCCTCACGCACCGGCGCCTCGCGGCGCGCCTCGATGATGGCATCCGTCACGGTCGCCGTGAGCAACTCCACCGAGCGGATGGCGTCGTCGTTGCCGGCAATCGGCACGGCGATGAGATCCGGGTCGGAGTTGGTGTCGCAGATGGCGATGATCGGGATGCCGAGCTTCTTGGCCTCGTCCACCGCGATGCGCTCCTTCTTGGCATCCACGACGAACAGCAGCCCGGGCAGGCGCCCCATGTTCTTGATGCCCGACAGGTTCTTGAGGAGCTTGTCCCTCTGACGCGTCAGCATCAGCTGCTCCTTCTTGGTGTAGTTCTCGAACCCGCCGCCCGCCTCGGCTCCCGCCTCGAGCTCCTTGAGCCGGCGGATCTGCTTCTTGACCGTGGAGAAGTTGGTGAGCAGGCCGCCGAGCCAGCGCTCGGTCACCGAGAGCGCGCCCGCGCGCTCGGCTTCCTGCGTCACGATGGCGGCGAGCTGGCGCTTGGTGCAGACGTAGAGCACCTGGTCGCCGCGCAGCACGACTTCGCGGGCCAGCTTCTGGGCGAGTTCGATCTGCCGAAGCGTCTTCTGCAGGTCGATGATGTGAATCCCGTTGCGTTCCGCGAAAATGAAGCGGCGCATCTTGGGATTCCAGCGGCGCGTCTGGTGCCCGAAGTGGACACCGGCCTTGAGCAGATCGTCGAGCGTGGGCTGAGCCATGAGTGTGCGTCTTCCTTAGGACTGGTTTGATCGTCCCTCGAGTTCAGCGCCCATACAGACCGGCGAACCGGACCACTGATGGGCTCCCTCGAGGTGAGGGATGGAGTGAAACAGACGGCGGACGGCAGAGGCCGAAAGCCGACGGCGGACAGAGGAACTCTCGCTCCACTCGGAGCGACAGCCGTCTGCCGTCCTCCGTCTGCCGTCTGCAAGCGCGTTAGCGCTTGCTGAACTGGAACCGCTTGCGTGCCTTCGGGCGGCCGGGCTTCTTGCGCTCCACCGCACGCGCATCGCGCGTGAGCAGGCCCAGGTCGCGCAGCTTGCGACGGTGCAGCTCGTCCACGATCACAAGGGCCCGCGCCACGGCGAGGCGCAGCGCACCGGCCTGGCCGGTGACACCGCCGCCGTCGATGTTCGCCTGCACGTCAAAGCGGCCGAGCGTGTCGGTCGCCGTGAACGGCTGCTGGATGGCGGAGACGAGCACGGGACGCGGGAAGTAGTCGCCGAGCGTGCGCCCGTTGACACTCCACTTGCCCGAGCCGGGCTTCAGGTACAGACGGCACACCGCTTCCTTGCGACGGCCGATGGTATGAATGGTCTGGTCGGCCATTGCTTACTTCGCCTCGAGCGACGGGAAGGTGAGCGGGGTGGGCTGCTGGGCGGCGTGCGGGTGATCGGCGCCGGCATACACGCGCAGCTTGAGACGGAGCTTGCCGCGGCCGAGGGCGTTCTTCGGCAGCATGCCGTGCACGGCCTTCTCGATGACGCGCTCCGGGTGCTTGGCGAGCATCGTCGCGAACGGCGTGTACAGCTCGTGGCCCATGTAGCCGGTGTGGCGGAAGTACTGCTTCTGCTCCGCCTTGCGGCCCGTGACCTTCACCTTCGAGGCATTGATCACGATGACGAAATCGCCGGTGTCCATGTGTGGCGTGAACATCGGCTTGTGCTTGCCACGGATGATCCGTGCGACCTCGGTGGCCAGCCGTCCCAGGACCATCCCGCTGGCGTCAACGACGTACCAGTGGTGCTCGATGTCCTGGGGTTTTGCGCTGAAAGTCTTCATCTGTAACGAGTGGGCAGTGCAGGACTGCGTGGGTCTTCGCCTCACCGGTGCGGAATGCAACCCGGGTCTCGGCCGCCACAAAGGGCAGTTTTCGGACAGACTTGCAAGTTAGGCAACAACTTAGGGTGGGTCAAGGGACGGGAAGCATGGCGCCGCAGCGGAACGAGGAGGAGGTAGTGGCCTCCTCCTCGTTCCGAAGGCCGTTTCGCTACCGGGCGTACTCCGGCCCCGCCGCGCGCGCCCGCCGCAGTGTCAGGAGGATGTCCGCCGCCGTCCCAATGTCGGGGCGCCCTGAGCGAGTGAGCATCGGTTGGAGGTGGTCGAGCAGGTGGTCAAGGTACCGCACCGTGGCGTCGGGGTCCCGGAGGGCGATTCCTACCCGGGTCAGGCAAGATAACAGGGCCGCCTCCCCCTCGATCGCGGGGGACCCTGGCGACCCCTGATCCGCCACGGCCTCCCGGCTGCCCACGAGTTTCTTCGCCCGTACCAGCACGGCGCGAGCCGGCGCCGGGTCGGACGGCACGGCATCCATGGCATCGCCGCAGTCGATGGAAAGCTGGTGCATCGCGGACAGACGCTGGCTCGCCGCCGGTTCAAACGGCGCAAGCTGCGCCCGCGCGAGAGCGGACGCCGTATCGCCGAGGAGCCTCCAGCCGTCCACCAAGGCCTTCACCGTCCACAGGTGACCGTACGCCGTCGCCCGCTCGAACGCCTCGCCGTCCCGGAACCGGCGCGCCAGTTCGAGCCCGGACGGGCCAGGGCGCACCAATTTCTCCACCACGAAGCCTCGCAGCGCCCGGAACCGCACCGTGTCCCGCACCTCGGCGAGGTAGCGCAGGACAGGGGCAACGTCGGCAAGGTAGACGAAGCCGTCGCCGCGCGTGAGGCGCGACGGATGACTCGAGATGCCTGCAGCGCTCCGCAGGTAGCTCTCCGTGCGCAGGACGCGCTCCATTGAAGCGTCGAGGGCGCGCTGCATGCGAAGGCCCGGCGTCGACGCACAGGCGGAGGCCAGCAGGACCGCGCCCGCGAATGCCGCGACCCTCGGCGCGCGCGGCGTCATGCGAGTTCCACCAGCACGGCGCCCTTCTCCACGGCCTGGCCGGGCTGCACGAGCACCGCCTTCACCGTGCCCGCGGTCGTCGCGCGCAATTCGTTTTCCATCTTCATGGCTTCCATGCTGATCACACCCTGTCCCTGAGTCACGGTATCGCCGGGATTCACGTGCACCCGCACGATCATGCCCGGCATCGGCGCCGTCACCGGCAGCGGCCCGGCATGCCTGGCCTGCGCCGCCGTGAGGTCCCGGATCGCGCGCGTGCGCTCATCCAGCGCTTCGGCCTCGAACCGCCATCCATCGAGCCGCAGCGTATAGCGTCCCCGATCGGCGTGCCGACGAGCGATCACGCGGTGCACGCGCTCGCCGATGCCGACCAGATGCACCGGCGTGCCTTCGACGTCGGACAGGTGCACCGCGCGCGCGACGCCGCCGATGCGTGCCGTCTCCCCGTCGAGTTCCACCTCCAGCCGTTCGCCCCCGATGTCCACGATGTACTTCACGCCCCCTCCGGTACCAGTTCGCACACCGTTTCCACGTGTGCGGTCTGGGGAAACATGTCGTAACAGTCTAACGACGCCACGCGCCATCCGGGCAGGCGCGACACATCGCGGGCGAGCGTGGCCGGGTCACAGCTCACGTAGATGATGGCACGCGGCTTCGTGGCGCTGGCCGCGAGCGCGGCGGTGACGGCCGCATCGACGCCGGCGCGCGGCGGGTTCAGGAGCACCACGTCCGCGGGGAGCAGGCCGGCAAGCACATCCTCCACCTTCGCGGCAACCGCGCGCGACGGTGCGGCGAGGCGCGCGGCGCAGGCGGCGCGGGCATCGCCGTCAAGTTCGATGGCCGTCACGCGCACACCGTGCCGCGCGAGCGCCGCCGCGACGTCGCCCGTGCCGGCATACGCATCAATCACGGTCGCCGGGGCATGCGCCATCACCAGCGCCTCGGCCCGCGCGCCCAGCGCGGCCGCCACGTCGGCGTTCACCTGCACGAATGAAGCGCCGGCATCCGTCCGCGTGCGGCGGTCCAGCAGCCGTCGACGGCGGCCATCGTCGTTCACCCACCACGTCGCCGAGACGGCGGTGACCGCGGCGGCGAAGACCTTGCCCTCCTGCCATTCCATGCCGCCCTCGACGACGAGCAGCAGGTCGTCGCCATCGCGGCGGATCGACGCACGCAACGAGGGCACGTGCGGCAGGAGGTGCGCGCCCTGCGCCATCACGTCGCGGAAGGCGACCACGACGCGGGCATCGGTGATGTGGCAGTCATCCAGCGCGAATATCTCGTCCGGCGCGCCGGCGCGGTGCAGTCCAGCGCGCCAGCCGTCCCCCAGCCGCCGCAGGGCAAGCGTGAGCTTCCGCCGGTACCGCCACGGCTGCCCGGCACCGTGCACCACCGGCAAGGGCACCGTGCGCTTGCCGATGCGCGCAAACGCGTCCTGCACCATCTGCGCCTTGGCGGCGCGCTGCGCGTCGAGCGACAGGTGCTGCAACTGGCATCCGCCGCATCGGTCGCGCTCGTAGTGGGGGCACGTTGGCGCGATGCGCCCCGGTCCCGCCCGCTCGAGGGACATCAGCGTGCCCCGTGCGAAGCGCCCTTGCGCCCGCAACTGCGCGCGCACGCGATCGCCGGGTGCCGTGCGGGGCACGAAGACCACCCTGCCCTCGTGCCGCGCCACGCCATCACCGCCAGCGGCGATAGCCGTAATGTCGAGCGTGGTGAGGTCGGTGCTCACTCGCCGCGCAGGCCCTGCTGCCGGGCAAGCCGGGCCCACGGCTGGTGTTCCGGGAGCGCACTGCCGGCGGTGCCGCCGCTGACGGCGCCGGCTGCTTTCGGCACCCGCCGCTGACGATCGCGCTCGGCAAGCAGCGCGGCCGCGATGGCCGCCGCTTCCACCTGCTCGCGCGGAGCCGCCGCTCCCACCAGCGAGTCGAGTCGCCGTTCGAGCCACTGAATGTCGATCGCGCCGCGCTGAAACTCCGCGTCCTCCATGACGCGCAGGTGAAACTCCCGCGACGTCTCCAGCCCATCGATGGTCAACTCGTCAAGTGCGCGGTGCATGCGCGCGATGGCCTCGGCGCGCGTCGGCGCCCAGACGATGAGCTTCGCGAGCATCGGGTCATAGAACAGGCTGACTTCGCTGCCGATGCCCACACCGCTGTCCCAGCGCACCCCGGGACCGCCCGGCAGACGCAGATACCCGATGCGCCCGGTACTCGGCAGGAAGGCGTTGGACGCATCCTCGCTGGTGATGCGGCACTCCATCGCCCAGCCGCGCGGGTCGATACTGGACGTGAACGGGAGCCGCTCGCCCGCGGCGATGCGAAGCTGCCACTGCACCAGGTCGATGCCGGTGACGAGTTCCGTCACCGGGTGCTCCACCTGGATGCGCGTGTTCATCTCGAGGAAGTAGAACTGGCCGTCCGGGGCGAGCAGGAATTCGCACGTGCCGGCGTTCACGTAGCCCGCGGCTTTCGCCACCCGCACCGCGGCCGCCCCCATCGCCTTCCGCAACTCGGCGTTCACGGCGACGCTGGGCGCCTCCTCGATCATCTTCTGGTGCCGCCGCTGCACCGAGCACTCGCGTTCCCCCAGCGAGATGCAGCGCCCGTGCGCGTCGGCCAGCACCTGGATTTCCACGTGCCGCGGCCCCTCGATGTACTTCTCCACGTACACGGCGTCGTCACCGAAGGCGTTCTGCGCCTCGCGCCGCGCCGCCGCCAGCGACGACGCCATCGCCGCCGCCGCGCGCACGACGCGCATCCCCTTGCCGCCGCCGCCGGCGGTCGCCTTGAGCAGCACCGGATAGCCAAACCGCGCGGCGATTTCCGCTGCTTCCGTTGCGTCGCGCAGCGGCTCCGTGGTGCCGGGGACCACGGGCACGTCGTGCGACAGCGCCAGCGTGCGCGCCGCCGTCTTGGAGCCCATGGCGGCGATCGCCTCGGCCGGCGGTCCCACCCAGCTGAGCCCGGCGTCGCGTACCGCGCGGGCGAACCACTCACGCTCCGACAGAAACCCGTAGCCCGGGTGAATGGCGTCGGCGCCGACCTGCCGCGCGACCTCGATGATCAGGTCGCCCCGCAGGTAGCTCTCCGCCGAGGGCGGCGGCCCCAGCCGCACCGCCTCGTCGGCCTCACGCACGTGCGGCGCGCGGGCGTCGGCGTCGGAGTAGACCGCCACCGATTGCATCCCCAGCTCGCGGCAGGCACGGACGACCCGCAGCGCGATCTCGCCCCGGTTCGCGATCAGGACCTTCTTCACAGCGGGATGTTCCCGTGCTTCCTGGCCGGGTTGCGGTCGCGCTTGCCCTGCAGCGTCTCCAGCGCGTCGATCAGCCGCAGGCGCGTGTCGCGCGGGTCGATGATGTCGTCCACGTAGCCGCGGCTCGCCGCGACGTACGGGTTGGCGAACTTCTCCGTGTACTCCGCCACCCGCTGCTCCATCGCCTTGGCGGGGTCGGCGCTCTCGGCGATCTCCTTCTTGAACAGGATCTCCACCGCGCCCTTCGGCCCCATCACCGCGATCTCCGCCGTCGGCCACGCCACGTTGAAGTCGCCGCGGATGTGCTTGGAGCTCATCACGTCGTACGCCCCGCCGTACGCCTTGCGCGTGATCACGGTGAGCTTGGGCACGGTGGCCTCGCAGTACGCGTAGAGCAGCTTGGCGCCGTGCCTGATGATGCCGCCGTGCTCCTGCGCCACCCCCGGCAGGAAGCCCGGCACGTCCTCGAACGTCACGAGGGGAATGTTGAACGCGTCGCAGAAGCGAATGAAGCGCGCCGCCTTGGTGCTGGCATTGATGTCGAGCACGCCGGCCAGCACCGCCGGCTGGTTGGCGACAATCCCCACCGAGAAGCCGCCGAGGTGCGCGAAGCCGCAGAGGATGTTGCCGGCGAAGTCCCGGTGCACCTCAAGAAACTCGCCGTCGTCCACGACGCGCCGGAGGACGTCGTGCATGTCGTACGGCTTGTGCGGATGGTCCGGGACGACGTCGAGCAGCGCCTCATCGCGGCGGTCGCGCGGGTCCGTGGACACGCCGCGGGGCGGCGGCTCCACATTGTTCAACGGCAGGAAGCGGAGCAGGTCGCGAATGCCGTGCAGCGTGGCCAGTTCGCTGTCGCACGTGAAGTGCGACACGCCCGACGTGGCGCCGTGCGTGTCGGCGCCGCCGAGCGTCTCCATCGTCACGTCCTCGTGCGTCACCGTCTTCACGACGTTCGGGCCGGTGACGAACATGTAGCTCGACTGGCGCGTCATGAACACGAAATCGGTGATGGCCGGCGAGTACACCGCGCCGCCCGCGCAGGGGCCAAGGATCGCCGAGATCTGCGGGACCACGCCGGATGCGAGCGTGTTGCGCAGGAAGATCTCGGCGTAGCCGCCCAGCGAGACCACGCCTTCCTGGATGCGCGCGCCCCCCGAGTCGTTGAGCCCGATCACCGGCGCGCCGTTGCGCATCGCGAGGTCCATCACCTTGCAGATCTTCTCGGCGAATGCCTCGCTCAGCGAGCCGCCGAAGACGGTGAAGTCCTGGGAGAAGACGTACACCAGGCGGCCGTCAATGCGCCCGAAGCCGGTGACGACGCCGTCGCCGTAGAAGTGCTGCCCATCGAGGCCGAAGTCGTGCGAGCGGTGCTCGACGAACCGGTCGAGTTCCACGAACGACCCGTCGTCGAGCAGGAGGTCGAGGCGTTCGCGCGCCGAGAGCTTGCCCTTGTCGTGCTGCGTCTTGAGGCGCTCGGCGCCACCGCCGAGTTCCGCCTCGGCGCGGCGGCGCTCGAGGAGGTCGAGTTTTTCGCGCATGCTCATGCGATAAAGCAAACGCGCGGTGGCGCCGCCCGAAAGGTCGGCGCCACCGCGCGGGTGCAGGGTGCGAGGAACAGGGCGTGGTGCGGCCTAGGGCACCCGCTCAAATCCCACGCCATCAATGAGCACACTCCCCGTCTCCGTCCGGTCGAACACGAACCGCACGGCGCGCACCTTGGTGGCATCAAAGCCCGGCGTCGCCCTTTCCAGTTGCGCGAGCGGCACGGCGTAGCGGGTGGGGACCTGGTCGTAGTCACGCGAGCCGGCGCCGAACTTCCGCTCGACGCGCGCCCACTTGAACAGGCGGATGGTGAGCGGAGGCGGCAGCGGCGAGAGCTCCGACAACGCGACCGATGCCGTCCGACCGTCCGCCGTCTCGACTTCCACGCGGAAGTCGAGCACGATGACTGAATCCTTGCCGGCCTTCTTCTCCTGCTTGGCCCGATCCTTCGCGGCCTTGCCCGACGCACCGCCGGAATCGGATGCGGGCTTCCCTTTGACCTTCCGCGTGCTGTCGGTCGCCTTGTCGCGGGCGGAATCCGGCGCCGCACCGCGCAGCCAATGTGGCAGCCACGCGAAGCGCGACGTCCGCGGCATTGCCCCCGTGCCCGGCGCGGTGTCGGCCGCCGCCAGCCCCTTTGGCTTCTCCCGTTCGCCCTGCACCTCGAAGACCAGGCTGCTGCGGCCATCAATGCCGAAGGTGGCCGCCACCGAGTCGGACCATCGCACGGCATAGTGCGACGCCGCGTCGCCGGCACGCGGCTTCGTCCACCCCACGCGCACCGCGTGGTTCTCGTAGGACGCACTGCCGCGCGACCGCATGTTCAGCGCCAGTTCGCGCCACGCGGCGAGCCGCGTTCCCTCGATCGTCACGCCAGGCACCGAACCCGTGGTCACGTCCACGTCTTCCTCAAAGGTGGCAAGCCGCCGGGTGCTCGGATCCTCGTACCGCGTGAGGTAGATGGTGCGCGGCAGCCAGGAGCCGCCCGCGCGCGCATCGCGGAAGAGCGGCTCGTACGCGCGCGCATCGCGCAGCGTGAGGTCGAGGAAGGCGCTCATGAACACCTTGCCGGCCCGTCGCTGCTCCTCCCCGCTCAGGAGGTTCTTCTTCGCGAGCAGCACCCCGAGTTCCTTGCCGACGTCGCTCGACCCCCAGACGGTGTTGAACTGCCCGTGATTCGCGCGATAGATGTAGATGGCCGACTTGCGCCACGCCCCTGCCCCGGTGAACCGGATGCGCTGGAACTGCCGCTGGCCCATGAACGTGGAGACGTCCGAATCGTGCGCGCCGTGCAGCACCAGGTAGTTGATGTCCGTCAGGGGCGTCCCCTGGTCGGCGGGGCGATACTGCCCATCCACCGGCGCGATGGCGACCAGCGTGCGGATGTCGAAGCCGAAATTGAAGGTCACGCGCGCGTCATCCGGGTAACGCGGCAGCCGGTTGAAGGCGGCGGCCACGGCCACGGCTTCGCCGCCGCGCGAGTGCCCCATCAGCGCGATGCGCGAGAGGTCGACCTTCCCGAGCAACGGCGACGCGCTGTCGGCATTGAAGCGGCGCCACGCCACGAGGTGCTGCAGCAGCATCCATCCCCGCGCGTCGTTCTCGCCGCGCAGGTTGCCGTTGAGGAAATTCTCGTCCACCGACGCCAGGATGTAGCCGCGGCTGGCGAGCAGCTCGCCAAGGTAGGCATAGCCTGGATCGGAGAACTCCTTCATGCCGTGATTGCCGTGCACGATGAGCACGAGCGGAAACGGCCCCGACCCCTCGGGATACCAGACGCGGCCATTCACCGGCAGTCGTTTGACGTCGAAGCCCCAGTACTTCCATCGCGCCTTCAGGAGCTTCGGATCGGCACCACGAATGAACGGCGTTCCATTCACGACACCGGTACGCAGGGTCACCGAATCGCGATACTCGGCGCGGCGCTTGTCGGTGCCGCTTCCATAGTAAAGGCGACGCACCGTGAACTCGCCCGGGGTGGACGGATCAGGAGCGCCAATGCCCGAGATGGCCGGCGGGGCGAAGCGCGAAGGGTCGACGAGGCGGCTGGGTTGGTAACAGGCCGCCAACAGGACGAGGAGGATAGTGCGACGAGGCATGGCGCGGAGGCTACATAATCGGCGCGTCGGGCGGAAGGTCGGAACCTGATGTGCAGGGCGAAGAAAACAGGGCATGGCGCGGGGGGTGGGGATAAGGGCATGGTGCAGCGAACACCCCGTCCTCCGCACCCCGTACCACACCCTGCCCCCTCTACCCCGCACCACACCCTGCCCCCTCTACCCCGCACCACACCCTGCCCCCTCTACCCCGCACCACACTCTGCTCCCTGAGCCCTGCGCCAAACGAAGCGCCCCCTCCGGTCGTCCGGAGGGGGCGCTTCGTTTCCGTCGTACGCTTACGCTTCGTCGATCTCCTCAATAACCGCCGACAGGTCCGCCGGAATCTCGATGGCATCCCCTTCCTCGGTGTGCACCTTGGACGGCTCGGCCGGGCGCTCCTGCCCTTCCGGAATGTTCGTCACGGACAGGACGATGCGGCGATGGATCGGATCGACCTCGAGCACCCGCAGGTCGAGCGCCATCTTCTCCCACGCGACTTCCGCGGGGCTCTGGATCGTCGAGCCGGTGAGGTTCAGCTGCGAGATCGGCACGAAGCCCTCGATGTCGTTGCCGACGTCGACGACCACGCCCTTCTCCATCAGGCGCACCACGTGGCCCTTGAGTTCGGTGCCGACCGTGTAGGTCTCGCCGATCTTCAGCCACGGATCTTCCTCGGCCTGCTTGAGGCCGAGCGAGATGCGCTTGTTGTCGCTGTCGATGTTGAGGATCACCACGTCCACCGCGTCGCCCTTCTTGACCACTTCCGACGGGTGCTGGACGCGCTTGGTCCACGACATGTCCGAGATGTGGATCAGGCCGTCGATGCCCGGCTCGATCTCGACGAACGCACCGAACGACGTGAGGTTGCGGACCTTGCCGTTGATGCGCGTGCCCACCGGGTACTTGAGCGGCAGCACCATCCACGGATCCTGCTCGGTCTGCTTCATGCCGAGCGAGATCTTCTCCTCGTTCGGATCGACCTTGAGCACCACCGCCTCGATGGCCTCGCCGATGCTGACGAGCTTCGAGGGATGGCGGACGTTGCGCGTCCAGCTCATCTCGCTGATGTGCACGAGGCCTTCGATGCCCGGCTCGAGCTCGATGAAGGCGCCGTAGTTCGTGATGCTGACCACCTTGCCCGAGACGCGCGTGCCGACCGGGTACTTGGCGGCGACGTCCTTCCACGGGTAGGCCTGGAGCTGCTTGAGGCCGAGCGAGATGCGCTCGCGCTCCCAGTCGATGTCGAGGACCTTGATCTCGAGCTCGGCGCCGATGGCGACCATCTCGCTCGGGTGCTGGATGCGGCCCCACGACATGTCGGTGATGTGGAGCAGGCCGTCCACGCCGCCGAGGTCGATGAAGGCGCCGAAGTCCGTGATGTTCTTGACCACGCCCTTCCGCACCTGGTCCTTCTGGAGCTCCTTCATCAGCTTCTCGCGCTTGCCGGCCCGTTCGGTCTCGAGGATCACGCGGCGCGAGACGACGATGTTGCGGCGGCGCTTGTTGAGCTTGATGATCTTGAACTCGTACTTCTGGCCGAGCAGCTCGTCGATGTTCGGGACGCGGCGGAGCGCGATCTGCGACCCCGGGAGGAACGCGTCGACGCCCATGAGGTCGACGACCACGCCGCCCTTGATCTTCTTGACGAGCACGCCCTCGACGGGCTGGTCGGACTCGTATGCGACGCGGATCTTCTCCCACACGCGCATGAAGTCGGCCTTCTTCTTCGACAGGACGACCGAGCCCTCCTGGTCCTCGAGGTGCTCGAGCAGGACTTCCACTTCGTCGCCGACCTTGAGCTCGGGCATGTCCTTGAACTCTTCGAGCGGAATCGAGCCTTCCGATTTGAACCCGATGTCGAGCACGACGAGGTTGTCGCGGATCTCGAGCACGACGGACTTGACGATCTCGCCTTCTTCAATGGAGGCGAGCGTGCCGTTGTACAGGTCCATCATCGCTTCGTAGTCGGAGGACGTGTATTCGTCTTCCTCGTAGAGCTCGGGACGGCGGTTCGCGAGCGGGCGCAGGACGGCCTTCTGGGCCATGCGCTTTTCGCGCTCGATCATTTGCGGGGTGGCTTCGGGGGTGACGCTGCTGGTCATGTGATGACTGGACGCGGAATTGTGCGGCTCGCCGCGCGCGAGGATGCGGGTGGTGGTGTTCCGGAAGACGAGGGCACGGTGGCCGTCGAGGTCCCGGGTCCCGCCATTCAGCGGGAACCAAGTAATATGGGGATTCTCTTGAGAAAGGGGAAGGGTGCGGGTGGGGTGCTTCGGACACGGGCACCCCACCGTGCCCCTGCCCCTGCACCCCACCGTGCCCCTGCCCCTGCACCCCACCGTGCCCCTGCCCCTGCACCCCACCGTGCCTCTGCCCCTGCACCCCACCCTGCACCCTTCCCCCTACCGCATCCCCTCAGCCATCCCCACAATCCGCTCCACCTGCTCCACCTGCGTGATCCCGGTCGTGTCAATCCAGACCGCATCCGCCGCTGGCTGGGTCTGCTCCCGGTCCTTTCGGTCCCTTGCCTCGAGCTCCGCGGCCTCCGCTGCCAGCTCCCTGACCGTCGGCTCGCGCCCCATACGCTGGAGAATGCGACGCCGCGCCCGCTCGTCGGGCGCCGCCACCAGCCAGACTTTGAGCCGCGCGTCGGGGAAAACCGCCGTCCCCATGTCGCGGCCGTCCACCACGATCTCGTACGCCGCCGCCGTCGCCCGTACCAAGGCGTTCACCCAGGCTCGCACATGCGGCATCTTGGCCACCAGGCTCACCAGTCCGGTGACCGCTTCGCCGCGAATCTCGGCCTCGCAGTCTTCGCCGTCCAGCCGCGGCGCGAAGCTCGTGGCCCCTGGCGCCAGCGAGACCCGCGTCGCCGCGTCGAGCACCGACTGCTCCGTCCAGTGCTCCGGGGCATCCCCACCGCGCAGGCGCGCTGCGGTGACGCTCCGGTAGATCATCCCGCTGTCGAGGTGCCGCATCCGCAGGCGCGCCGCTACCATCTGCGCCGTGCTCGACTTGCCCGACGCCGCGGGGCCGTCAATGGTGACCACCAGCGGCGACCGACTATCTGCCGACACGCGCCAACTCCTGCCAGAACGCGGGGAACGAGACCGCAGCGCACGCCGGGTCATCCACGACAATTGCGCTGCCCGGGATCGCCCCGAGCACGCCGAACGCCATGGCGATACGGTGATCGCCGTGCGTCCTCACGCGGCCCGCGAACGGCCGGCGACCCCTGCCACGCACCACGAACCCATCCGCCAACTCCTCCGCCTCGGCGCCGACCGCGCGCAGGTTCTCCACGATGGCCTTGATGCGGTCGCTCTCCTTGACGCGCAGTTCACCGGCCCCGGTGACGCGCGTTTCGCCTTCGGCGCAGGCGGCCACGCAGGCCAGCACCGGCAGTTCGTCGACCAGGGACGGCACCTCACTCCCCTCGATGACGGTGCCGCGGAGTCCGCCTCGCCCCACCACGACGCGCGCCACCTCCTCGCCGCCGTCGGTCCGCCGATCTTCATACGTCAGCGCGGCGCCCATGCGGCGCAGCACGCGGAAGGCGCCAGTGCGCGTCGGGTTGATGCAGACCTCATCGAGCGCGAGCTGGCCGGCATCGGCGATGGCGGCGAGCGCGGCGAAGAAGGCCGCCGACGACGGATCGGCCGGCACCATCTGGTCGGCCGCATCGAGCCGCCCCGTCGGCACGAGCGACACGACGCCCTCCTCGACGCGCAGGTCCACGCCGCGCCCTGCGAACATGCGTTCGGTGTGGTCGCGCGTCCGCGTCAACTCGTGCACTTCCACCGGCACGTCCGCCACCAGCCCGGCGAGGAGGATGGCGCTCTTCACCTGCGCGCTCGCGTGCTCCATGTGCCACGTGAGTCCCTGCAGGCGCCCGCCGTGCACGGTCATGGGCAGGCCGTCGCCTGCGCCCTCGAAGGCGAAGCGCGCCCCCATCTGCGTGAGGGGCCGCGCCACGCGCCCCATCGGACGGCGGCTGAGGCTCGCATCGCCGACGAACCGCCCGGCGAACGGCGACCCGGCGACGATGCCGGCGAGCAGGCGCGCCGACGTCCCGCTGTTGCCGCAGTCAAGATCCGCGCTCGGCGCGCGCAGCCCATGCAGGCCGCCGCCGCGGACCACCGTTTCCTCGCCGAGGGCGGGCACCGCGGCGCCCAGCGCGCGCAGGACGCCGGCCGTGCTCTGCACGTCGAGCGACTGCAGCACGCCGCGCACGCGCGACACGCCGTCGCCGAGGGCGCCCAGCATGAGCGCGCGATGCGAGATCGACTTGTCGCCCGGGACGCGAACGACGCCGTCTACGCGCATGCGTCTGCTCCGGCGACGCGGGCGTGCCTCACCGCAGCCAGCCTTCGAGGGCCGTCGCGACGTCGGTCTTGTCGTCCCGATACTTCACGATCACCGGCGTTTGCAGCGCCAGCCCCTGCTCGCGGCCCCAGCCATGCGCCACCTGCCGCGCGCCCGGCACGACGACGGCGTCGGCCGGAATCTGCAGGACGCCGCCAGCTCCCGCGCGCAACACCCGTTCGTGCACGAGATCGAAGACCGGGGTGCCGCGCGTCAGCACGACGCCGGCGGCGAGCACGGCGCGGGCGCGAACCACCGTGCCTTCATACACCCCGCAGTTGCCGCCCACCACCACGTCGTCCTCGATGACGACGGGCGAGGCGTTCACCGGCTCGAGCACGCCGCCGATCTGCGCCGCGGCGCTGATGTGCACACGCTCGCCCACCTGCGCACACGACCCGATGAGCGCGTGCGAGTCGATCATGGTCCCGGCGCCCACGTAGGCGCCGACGTTCACGAACATCGGCGGCATGCATACCACGCCGCGCGCCACGTAGGCCCCGCGACGGATGGACGACCCGCCGGGCACCACCCGGATGCCGTCGTCGAGCGTCAGCGCGCGCGTCGGATACGTGTGCTTGTCGAAGAAGGTGAATGGGCGGCTGACGCGCGCGTCGCCGAGCACCGACTGGTCAATCATGCGCCCGACGCGAAAGCCGGCGAGAATGCCGCGCTTGACCCACGGCACCGCCACCCACTCGTCGCGCTCGCCGCGCACGGCCGCACGCAGGTGCCCCTGCTCAAGCGCCGTCAGCAGGAGGTCGATGGCCTCCTCGGCGTCATCGGGCATCGGCGCGTGATTGGGAAGGGCGTACAACGCCTCGATGCGGCGTTCGAGCGCAACGCCGTCGATGCTCGGCCTCATGCGAGCACCACGCCGGCGCTCGCCAGCGCCCGGCGCACGGCGTCCTCGTGGCGTGCGTCGAGCGGGACGAGCGGCAGGCGCAGGACGTTGCCGATGCGCCCCATCAGGGTCAGCGCTGCCTTGATCGGGATCGGGTTCGACTCCACGAACGCGGCGTTGAAGAGCGGCGCCAGCGTGTCGTGCAGCGCGCGGGCAGCCGCAAGGTCGCCCCGCGCCGCGGCCGCGGTGAGCGCGTGCATCGCGGCGGGAACCGCGTTCGACGCGACGGAGATCACGCCGTCGCCCCCGCGCGCCATCACGTCCGCCGTGAGGCCATCGTCGCCGGACAGCACCGCGAACCCCGCCGGCCGCCGGCGGATGATCTCGCCGATCTGCTCGATGTTCCCCGACGCTTCCTTCGTCGCGACGATGTTCGGGTGCTCGGCCAGCGCCAGTTGCGTCTCCACTTCCATGTTGCTCGCCGTGCGTCCGGGGACGTTGTACAGCACCACGGGAATTGTCGCCGCGTCCGCCACGGCGCGGAAGTGCGCGACGAGTCCGCGCTGCGGCGGCTTGCTGTACATCGGCGACACGTGCAGCAGGTGCGTGGCGCCGGCGCCGGCGAGGACGCGTGAGTTCTCGAGGGCCGCCGCGGTGTCATTGGACCCCGCGCCCGCGATCACCGGCACGCGGCCGGCCACCACCTCCGCGGCGATGGCCACCACGCGCTCGCGCTCGGCGAGCGAGAGCGTCGCGGCTTCACCGGTCGAACCCACGGGCACCACGCCGTCAATGCCCTGCTCCACCTGCCAGGCCACGAGCGCGCGCAGCGCCGGCTCGTCGAGCCGGCCGTCGGACGTGAAGGGAGTCACCAGCGCCGTGATGGCGCCGCGCAGCGTGCACCGTCCCATCAGAACGCTCCGGAAGCGGCAAGCATGTCGTCAAGCGCGAAGACGCCGCGTCGTCCCGCGAGCCACCGCGCCGCGGCGAGCGCGCCGAGCGCGAAGACGCGGCGATCGCGCGCCTCGTGCACGAGGCGCACCTGTTCAAACGCGCCGTCAATCACCAGTTCGTGCGTGCCGGGCACCGAGCCCACCCGCACGGAGGTGATGGGCACGGGCGCCCCCGACGCCTGCTCCGCCACCCGCGAGAGCTGGCGTGCGGTGCCGGACGGCGCGTCGAGCTTGGCCGTGTGGTGCGTCTCGACGATCACCGCGTCGAACCCACCCGCCGCATGGGCGCGGCGCGCCGCCTGCGCCACGAGCGCGGTGAAGATGTGCATGCCGAGCGAAAAGTTGGGCGCCCACAGCAGCGCGCCGCCGGACGCCTTCACTTCACGCTCGACCTCGATGCGCTCGGCGTCCCACCCCGTCGTGCCGCAGACCACGGCGCATCCCGCCCGCAGGCAGGCGCGCACGTTGGCCGCGGCCGCCGCCGGTTCCGTGAACTCGATGGCCACCGTCGCGCGCTGCAGCGTCGCCGCGCTGATGCCCGCGCGCAGGACGGTGTCGCGGCCCAGGTAGGCGGCGACGATGTCGCCCTGCTCCAGGGCGAGGGCGTGGAGCAGTCGTCCCATCTTGCCGTCGCCGATGATCGCGAGCCGTGGCGTGGTCATGCCCCCTCCTCGAAGAACGCCCGGTGCAGGCGACGCATGGCCTCGTGCACCTGGTCACCGTCCACGATGAGCGTGAGGTTGATCGCGCTCGCCGAAAGCGAGCACATGTGCACGCGCAGGTCGCCCAGCGCCGCGAGCGCGCGCGCCATGGAGGGCGTGTGGCCGCCCAGCCCCGACCCGACAAGCGCCACGATGCCGCGGCCGCGCTCCACGGTGACGTCGCCGAACGCGCCCAGCTCGGTGAGCACCGCATCCAGGTGCGTGGCGGCGTCGAGCGTCACCGACACGCTTACCTCGGACGTGGCGATGACGTCCACGGACAGTTTGAAGCGTTCAAAGACCGAGAAGATGCCGCGCACCACGCCCGGCGTGCCAAGCATCGCACTCGACTTCACGTTCACGAGCACCACGTTGGCGCGGCCGGCGACGGCGCGCACCGAGAGCCGCGGCGCGTCGAACGTGATGCGCGTGCCGGCCGCCTCGGGGCGGTGCGAATTGTAGATGAAGACGGGGATGCTGCGTTGCACCGCGGGCGCGATGGTGCTCGGGTGCAGCACCTTGGCGCCGAAGCTCGCGAGCTCCGCGGCTTCGTCGAAGCGGATGTGCTCGATCAGGCGCGCGCCGGGAATCACGCGCGGGTCGGCCGTGAGCATGCCATCCACGTCCGTCCAGATCTCGATGGCCTCCGCGTCGAGCGCGGCGCCGAACAGCGCCGCGCTGTAGTCGGAGCCGCCGCGTCCGAGCGTGGTCGTCAGCCCCTCGGGCGTGGCGCCGATATACCCGCCAAGCACCGGCACGCCCCCGCCCCGCAGGAGCGGAAGGAGATGCTCGCGCGCGGCGTCGGCGATGGCGTCCGGCTGTGGATGCGCCTTGCCGAACGCGCCGTCGGTCACCATCACCTTGCGCGCGTCCACCCACGTCGCCGGGATGCCTCGCTGCCGGAAGGCGGCGGCCACGATGGGCGGCGACAATCGCTCGCCGTACGCGGCCACGGCATCGAGCGAACGCGGGCTCACGTCGCCGAGCACCGACAGCGCCTCGCTGAGGTGCGCCAGTTCGTCGAACAGCATGCTCACCTCGGCGCCGACATCCCGGCCCTCGCCGCCGTCGCCGAGCAGCTCGTCCACTACGGCGAGGTGCCGCTCGCGCAGCGCCTCGATGCCGCGGATGGCCACGATGAACTGCCCCGTGGCCGCCTGCGCCGCGATGTCGAGGAGCGCATTCGTGGTGCCCGCGAGCGCCGACACGACCACCACCGGCGCGCGCGACTGCCGCCCGCTCACGATGGAGGCCGTGCGCTCAATCGCCGCGGTGTCGCCGACGGACGTGCCCCCGAACTTTGCGACAATCATGCGGCGCCGGCTCGGCCCGTCGCCACGAGCAGCTCCGCATTGAGGATGGAACCGCCGGCGGCGCCGCGGATGGTGTTGTGGCCCATGGCGACGAACTTCAGGTGAAAGAGCGGGTCGGGCCGCAGCCGTCCCACCGATACCGTCATGCCGCGCCCGCGCATCACGTCGCGTCGAGGCTGTGGCCGGTCTTCGGGTTCGAAGAAATGCAGCGGCTCGTCCGGCGCCGACGGCAACCCGCGCACGACGGGCGCGCCCGTCCATTCGCGCAGCGCACGCGCCGCGTCCTCCAGTGCGGGCTCGCGTTCGAACTCCACCGACAGGCAGACCGTGTGTCCGTTCTCCACCGCCACGCGGTTGGCGTGCGCGCTCACCACGAACGGCGCGTGCGTCACGCCGGCGGCACCGACCACGCCGAGCATCTTCTGCAGCTCGCGCTCGATCTTCGGCTCTTCCTCGCCGATGTACGGGATGACGTTTCCCAGGATATCGAGCGAGGGCACCCCCGGGTACCCGGCGCCGCTCACCGCCTGCATCGTGGCCACGAAAACGCGACGCGCGCCGTACGCGGCGTGCAGCGGCGCCAGCGCCACCGCGGCCATGGTGGCCGCGCAATTGGCGTTGGTCACGATGCCGCCCGTCCAGCCGCGCCGCGCGCGCTGCACGTCGAGCAGCGCCAGGTGATCGGCATTCACCTCGGGAATCACCAGCGGCACGTCGGGCTCCATGCGGTAGTTTTTCGCATTGCTCAGCACGAGCCGGCCCGCAGCGGCGAACGCCGCCTCCACGTCGCCGGCCACGGTGCTGTCGAGCGCGGAGAAGACGATGGGCGCCGTCACCGCCGACGGATCACACGGCCGCACCGTGAGCCCGGCGACGGCGGCGGGCATGTCGCCCTCAATCCAGCGCGTCACCTCCGCATACGGACGGTCCGCCGAGCGTTCCGACGCCGCAACCTCGGCGAGTTGGAACCAGGGATGCCCGTCGAGCAGGCGTACGAACGTCTGCCCCACGGCGCCGGTGGCGCCGAGGACCGCGACCTGGATAGGGGGACGTGTCGTGGTCATGACGCGAGCAGGGTGCGCACGAGGCGCTCGTAGGTGTCCACCGAGGCGCGCAGTTCGTCGAGGGCGATGAACTCGTCCGGCGTATGCGCCACGTGAATCGAGCCCGGGCCGAAGAGGAGCGGCGTCCCCCAGCGCGGCAGCAGCGGAATGTCGGACGTGTAGGCCATCGGCGCCGTCTCGAAGCCCGGCACGACGTGGAAGTGCTGCGCCGGAATGAAGGAGCCGTACGAGAGTTCCGCGCGGTGCTCCGCCCAGCGCTCCAGGGCCGCCTGCACCGGCGCGCGATCGCCGACCAGGCGGACCATCAGTTCGGCTTCGCACTGCGCCGGCACGATATTGGCTTCCGTGCCGCCCTTGATGACGCCGGCGTTGATCGTCGTCGGGCCGAGTACGGCGTCCACGGGCAGGTCGAGAGACGCCAGGCCGGGGAGCAGTTCGCACATCGGCAGGATGGCCGAGGCGCCGAGTTCCGGATACGCCGAGTGCGCCGCGCGGCCTCGGGTGCGCGCGGTCACGCGCCAGGCGCCCTTGCACCCCGTGGCGAGGCGGCTCTCGGTGGGCTCGCCGTTGACCAGGAAGCGCGACGTGGCATCGAGCCGGTTGGCGGCGCGCGCGCCGTCGGAGCCGTGTTCCTCGCCGACGACGAAGAGCAGGTCCACGTGCTCCTCACCCGCTTCGGCCAGTCGGTCGGCGGCCACGAGCATGGCGGCAGCGATGCCCTTGGCGTCGCAGGCGCCGCGGCCGTACAGTCGCTCGCCCTGCAGGCGCGGCGGGACGTACGGCGGTACGGTATCGAGGTGCGTGGAGAGCGTCACGCCGCCGCCCCGGCGTGAAGCCCAGACATTGCTGCGCCCCGGAGAGACTTCCTGCAGGGTGACATTCCATCCGCGGGCGATGAGCCAGCGGGAAACGAACTCCACGGCGCGTCCTTCGTCTCGGGAAGGCGACGGCACGGCGAGGAGTTCGGCGGCGAGCGAGATCACGTCGGACATGGTGCGCACAATCTATATGAGTGCGGTGCGCACATGACAGGCGGCCCGACCCGCGTCGCAGGGCAATCACCCACGGGAACCGCCGGACTTGACAGAAACCTTCCTGACACGCCTTTTAGTGCCGTCGTGACGTCTGCGTCTGTGACGCGTCCGCTGCGCTTCAGGTACTAGTGGCAAGTGAGTCCGCCATACCGAGATAGTCCGTTGCTGGCACAGTCGTTTCAGGTGGTGTCTTGCTGTCAGGTTCTCACCGATACGCAGTCTGGGAGGTCGTCCGTGCGTACCACCCCGCCCCTACAGGCAGTCATGCGCTGCCTGACTTTCGCCCTCGTCTTCGTGTTCGCGAGCGGTGCTGCCGCTGAGCGTGCCGAAGCGCAAACCGGCAAGGTCACCGGCGTCGTCACCGACGCGGCGACTGGCCAGCCGATTGAGGGCGCCCAGGTCCTGCTGCAAGGCACCGGTTACGGTCAGGTGTCTGCGGCGAACGGGCGCTTCTTCATTCTCGGTGTTCCGCCAGGCGAGTACACCGTGCAGGCGCGCCGCATCGGCTACGGCACGCAGCAGACGACGGTGAACATCACCATCGACGTCACGCGCGAGATCAACTTCAGGCTCTCCAACGCCGCGAACACGCTGCAGACCGTGCAGATCGTGGAGAACCAGCAGAGCCTGGTGGAGCTCAAGCAGACGGGCACCACGCAGAATATCTCGCAGGAGGAGCTGCAGACGCTGCCCGTGCGCAACATCAAGGACGCGCTGCAGCTGCAGGCGGGCTTCACCGACGTGCCGCAAGTCTCCACCGACCTGACGGCCTTCACGGCGGCGCGGCGCCAAGGCGCCACGGGCGTCCAGATTCGCGGCGGTCGCGCCGGCGAGACGATGACGCTCATCGACGACATCCCGGTGAACAACTTCCTCTTCGGCGGTCCGGCGCTCGACATCAGCAACAAGGCGGTGGCGGGCGTCTCGACCATCAAGGGGGGCATGGAGCCGCAGTACGGCAACGCACTGTCCGGCGTGATTTCGACGGCGACGCGCGAAGGCGGCACCACCATCCAGGGCGCACTCGACTACGAGACGTCCAAGGTGGGCAAGGCATTCGGCACGGTGTCCGATGGCCTCAAGGGCTACGACTTCATCGAGGGCTTCCT